>SUVZ01000150.1 GCA_015061765.1 Lentisphaerota bacterium | reverse complement strand
AAATAACATCTCTGTTTAAGATATTGGAGTCGGTTTAGGCCTATTTCCCTCCGACTCGGGTAATGGTGAAATATTGTCACCTATTGGCGTTTGGGACCATTGTGGAGGTGTGGGAACTGAGTTTCCCAGGGTAGAAGTTGTTTGTTCTCAGTGGCGACTAATTCTATGATATAATTCTCATTTATTTCAAGGAGGAAAGCCAAATGAAACGCGATACGCTGTGTGTGCAGGGCGGATGGACGCCCAAAAAGGGCGAACCACGCCAGGTGCCGATCTATGCATCCACCACTTTCAAGTATGAGACGACCCAGCAGATGGGCGATCTTTTCGATCTCAAGGCTTCAGGATATTTCTACACGCGTCTTGCGAACCCTACCAATGACCAGGTGGCCAAGAAGATCGCCGCCCTCGAAGGCGGAGTGGCAGCCATCCTTACCTCGTCCGGACAGGCGGCGTCCACATTTGCCGTCCTCAACATCTGCAACGCCGGCGACCATGTGGTCTCCTCCGCGCAGATATACGGCGGTACGTTCAATCTCTTTGCGGTATCCCTCAAGAAGCTCGGAATCGAATTCACGTTCGTCGATCCAGATGCAACTCCGGCGGAGATACAGAAGGCGTTCCGTCCGAACACCAAGTGCGTATTCGGTGAGACCGTCGCAAACCCGTCCGGCGTGGTGCTCGACATCGCCAAGTTCGCGAAGATCGCGCACAAGAACGGCGTACCGCTGATCATCGACAACACGTTCCCGACCCCGATCCTCTGCCGCCCGTTCGATTTCGGGTGCGACATCGTGACGCACGCCACCACCAAGTACATGGACGGACACTCCTCGCAGGTGGGTGGATGCATCGTCGACAGCGGAAACTTCGACTGGGAGAAGCATGCCGACAAGTTCCCCGGCCTTGTCGAGCCTGACGAGTCGTATCACGGCCTTTCGTACACGAAGGCGTTCGGCAAGCTTGCGTACATCACCAAGTGCACCGCCCATCTGATGCGCGACTTCGGAGCGATTCCCTCCCCGTTCAACGCATTCCTGCTGAATCTTGGGCTGGAGTCGCTGCATGTGCGGATCCGCCGGCATGCCGAGAGCGCGCTGAAGATCGCAAAGTGGCTCAAGGCACAGAAAAAGGTTGCCTGGGTGAACTTCGCCGGACTTCCAGATTCCCCGTACAGAAAGCTGCTGCGCAAACAGTTCGACGGCCCCTCGCCCTGCGGCGTTATGACGTTCGGCATAAAGGGCGGGCGCAAGGCCTCCATCAAGTTCATGGATTCGCTCAGGCTCATCGGAATCGTCACGCATGTCGCGGATGCGTGGAGTTGCGTGCTTCACCCGGCCTCGCATACGCACCGCCAGCTTACCGACGCTCAGCTCAAGGCCGCCGGAATCCCGCCGGATCTCATTCGCCTGTCCGTCGGACTTGAGGACCCCGATGACCTTATAGACGATCTCAAGCAGGCGCTCGCCAGGATTTGAGTCCGCAGAAAAAAGAAAATCATATTGCTGGAGAAATAAAGATGAAGAAGATGCTTTCCGCCAACGAGGCTGTCGCCCACGGTGCCGCAGGTGCCGGATGTGTAGTTGCAAGTGCCTATCCCGGTACGCCGTCCACCGAGATTCTCGAGAATGTGGCGAAGTTCAAGGATACCGTGAAGTGCGAATGGGCCGTGAACGAGAAGGTCGCGATGGAGACAGCCATCGGCGCATCCATGGCGGGCGCACGTGCGCTCACCGCGATGAAGCACGTCGGACTCAACGTCGCCATGGACCCTCTCATGACGTTCACGTACGTCGGTGCGACGGGCGGCATGGTGGTGTGCGTCGCGGACGATCCAGGCATGCATTCCTCGCAGAACGAGCAGGACAACCGCAATCTCGCGAAGTTCGCGCGCGCGCCCATGCTCGAGCCTTCCGACTCGCAGGAGGCGTATGACATGACGAAGGCGGCGTTCGAGATATCCGAAAAGTACGAGGTGCCGTGTTTTCTGCGCCTTACCACGCGCACGTCGCATTCTTCTTCGCTGGTTGAGCTCGGCGAGTTCAATCCCGCCCCGCATCCACTCATTCCGTACAGGAAGAACATCGCCAAGACTATCCCTGTGCCGATGTTCGCCCGCGGACACCGTCTCAACGCCCAGAAGCGCGCGGAGGCGATGTCCAAGGCGGCTTCCGAATCGGCGTTCAACCGAATTGAGAAGGGCGACAGCTCCCTCGGCATTGTGACGTCCGGCGTCGCCTACCAGTACGTCAAGGAGGCGTTCCCCGAGTTCTCCGTGCTGAAGCTCGGCTGGACGAATCCGCTCCCGCGCGACCTCATCGCGTCCTTTGCGAAGAGCGTGGATCGACTGCTGGTCGTCGAAGAGCTGGATCCGTTCCTTGAAGAGCAGATACGCGCAATGGGCATTAAGGTCGTCGAACACGAAACCGAGATGAACATGTTCGAGCTGAATCCCGACCGTGTCCAGGCGCTTCGCCACGAGATACTCAAGGATGTCCCCGCGCCCAAGACGCCCGAGGCACCTGCAGAGCCGCTTCCCACGCGCCCGCCCGTGCTCTGCGCGGGCTGCGGGCACAGAAGCGTGTTCTATACGCTGAACAAGCTAGGCGCTACGGTCACCGGCGATATCGGATGCTACACGCTCGGCGCGTTCCCTCCGTTGAACGCCATGGATACGACAATCTGCATGGGCGCCTCCATCGGAAACGCCGCCGGCATGAAGAAGGCCGGATTCAAGGGACGCATCTGCGCGATTCTCGGCGACTCTACGTTCTTCCATTCAGGCATCACCGGAATCCTCTCCGCCCAGTACAACGGCACGCCTGTGACGACGATCGTCCTCGACAACCGCATCACGGGCATGACCGGACACCAGGAGAACCCGGGCTCCGGCAAGACGCTCGCCGGCGATCCTGCGCCCGTGACCGAAATTTCGGAACTGGCGAAGGCTTGCGGTCTCAAGAAGGTCGTCACGGTCTCTGCGGACGATCTGCCCGAGCTTGAGCGGGTTCTCACGGATGCGATGGATGGCGACGAAGGCGCCCTCGTCGTTGCGTATGCTCCGTGCCGTATCGCCGCGAAGCTCACAAAGGAAGGGCTCTGCGAGGTTGACCAGGAGAAGTGCAAGTCATGTGGAATGTGCTTCAAGCTTGGCTGCCCGGCCATCACGCGCGGCGAGGAGTCTGCGCCCGGACGCTTCAAGATGAAGATCGACGCATCGCTCTGCGCAGGCTGCAGGCAGTGTTCGCAGGTCTGCAAGTTTGGCGCGATCCGTCGCGTGAGGTAGCGGCAAATCGCAACAGACATAATCTCAGTCGTAGTGATGTGGATTGCCTTGGAGTAATAATTGTATGTGAAATAAGGAGATACGCATGAAGAAAATCGCATGTACAGCAGTCGTTGGGTTCGGTCTTTGCGCTTTTGCGCAGACTGTCAGCGTCAAGAGTCCTGACGGCAAAAATGAGATAAGACTTGATACGGATCCGGTCCTTTCCTATTCTGTGTATCGGTCCGGGGTGCAGCGGATCGCCCCGACCCGTCTTTCCATGGAGATTGAAGGGAGAGGCGTGCTTGGAAGGTCGGCCAAGGTTTCTTCAATAGATACGGTGACGCTCACGGGCAAGATCGACACTCCGATATACAAGAAGTCCTTTATAGACGAGTCGGCGAACAGAACCACCGTTGCGTTTGATGGTGATTGGCGCGTTGTGCTCGTCGCAAGGAATGATGGTGTCGCGTACAGGTTCGAGACAGCGTTTCCAGGCCGAGTGAAGGTGCTGAATGAGATGGCGGGCGTAGCTTTCCCGGATGGAGTGTCTGCCGCATATGCCGCATACTGTAGGAATCATGGTGATCCTCTGCAGTGCAGCTGGGAGTCAATCTACACGACCGTCACTAACATGTCAGATATGGCGAGTGGCGGACAGGTTGTATATCTGCCGCTTGTCCTGAAATATTCGGACGGTTCCGTAATGAGCGTCTCCGAATCTGACTTGCTTGATTATCCTGGATGGAACATGAAGCGTGCGGTAGGCGATAGAACCGTCCTTGAGGCGTGCATGGCGCGTTATCCCGCTAAAGTTGAGCATCGAAACGGGAGTGAGATTGGAAGCCCCGATAGGCCGCTTCGCCATATCAGGGTGAAGGAACGTGCAGATTACCTCGCGGAAACTGCGGGAACGCGTACGTTTCCGTGGCGTGTGTTTATGCTCGCGGAATCTGAAAGCAAGCTTTGCGAGGCAGATATTGTATATGCGCTTGCGACGCCGTGCAAGCTCAAGAACACCGAATGGATCAAGCCAGGCAAGGTCGCATGGGAATGGTGGAACTGCTGGAACGTTTCGAGAGTCCCGTTCCGTGCCGGGTGCAATACCGCCACATATGAATACTACATTGATTTCGCGGCTGAGTTCGGAGTCGAGTACGTGATCATGGACGAAGGATGGTCCAAGAAACTCAGCATTATGGAGATCAATCCCGAAACAGATGTTCCGCATCTTGTAAAATATGCCAATGCGCGTGGTGTGGGTATCATTCTTTGGTGTGCATGGCCACAACTTGTCGGCCGTCAGCATGAAGTTTTCTCCAAGTACTCCAAGATGGGGGTTAAGGGGTTCAAAATCGATTTCATGGATCGTGATGACCAGGCAGTGGAGAACTATCTTGAGGAGACGGCCAAGATCGCCGCCGAATACAGGCTTGTCGTAGATTATCATGGGATGCACAAGCCCACAGGCATGAGCCGTACGTACCCCAACATCCTCAACTACGAGGGAGTACACGGCCTTGAGTGCATGAAATGGGAGAACAACACCGATTTCATGCGCAACGATCTTCTTGGTCTCTACTGCCGCATGAGCGCCGGACCCATGGATTATACACCCGGAGCCATGCTTAACATGACGCGTGAACAGTTCAGGGCAAACACCCTTCAACCCGGTAGCCAGGGCACACGTGTCCATCAGATGGCTCTCATGGCTCTGTACGAAGCGCCTCTTCAGATGCTGTGCGATTCGCCCACGCAGTACCTGCGCAACCGTGAATGTTTTGAGTTCATGGCGAAGGTCCCGGTCGTGTGGGATCAGACGGTCGGACTTCCCGGCAACATTGAGAAGTGCGCTGCCATCGCCCGTCGCAAGGGCGAGGTGTGGTATGTGGCCGCGATCAACTCGTGGGAACCATGCAAGATGGAGATCGAGACTTCATTTCTCGGCGAAGGCAAGTGGCGCGCGGAGATCTTCGCAGATGGAGTAAATGCCGATCGTGACGCCACCGATTATGTCAAGACGTCCAAAGCCGTAAGGGCCGGCGAAAAGATGAAAATTGATCTTGCGCCAGGCGGTGGATGGGTCGCCCGTTTCGTGCGCAAGGGATTGCTTTGGTAAAGATATCTGTCATATTGCCGGCGTTCAATCTTTCAAAGAAGATCGGTGCGAATCTGGAGAGGGTCGAGTCTGTGCTTAAGCGCACGGGCTTGACCTATGAGATCGTGCCTGTTGACGATGGTTCGTCCGACGGCACTTCCTCTTCATTGCTTGAATGGGCACAGACGGGGAATGCCGACATTCGCAGACCGGTGATCCTTGAACGCAATGTGGGCAAGGGCGGCGCGTTGAGGGCCGGTTTCCGCACGATCAGGGGAGAACTCGTTCTGCTGCTTGATGGAGACTTGGAGATACTTCCTGGGTATCTTCCCGGCTTTCTCGAGGTCATGGAGCGCGAAGGTGCGGACATCGTGATCGGATCGAAGCGTCATCCGAAATCGCGGGTGATGTATCCGTGGCACAGACGCCTCGCCAGTTCCGTCTATTTTGCCCTTGTAAGGTTTTTCATCGGGATGCCCGTCACCGACACTCAGACAGGGATGAAACTCTTCAGGCGGGAGATACTCGGCGATGCGTTGGACAGAATGCTTGTAAAGACCTATGCGTTCGATCTTGAACTTCTATCCATTGCCTATGGCCGTGGAGCGAAAATCTCAGAGGCACCGGTCGCCATTAAGTTCGGTGAAGGATTCGGCGCACTATCCTTCAGAACCGTCAGACAGATGTTCATGGATTCGCTCGCAGTGTTCTACAGATTGCGACTTCTCAATTATTATGCGTATGTGGAGGTGCCGCCGCCTTTGGATCACAATCCGTTCATCAGTGTTGTGATAGCATGCCCAAACGGATCATGGATGCTTGATGAGTGTCTTGAAGCGCTTAGACTGCAGACATATCGTGAGTTTGAGGTTATCGTGCTTCCTGATGGCAATCTGGACATTTCCGAGGATTACGGATATCCGTTGAAGGTCATTCCGACCGGCAAGGTCCGTCCTGCTGAAAAGCGCAATATCGGAATAGAGAGGTCGAGAGGCGAGGTCGTCGCGTTCATCGACGATGACGCCTATCCGGATTCCCGTTGGCTTGAAAACGCCGTGAAGTATTTTGGCGAGCCGACGATCGGTGCATTAGGGGGACCGGGGGTTACGCCGCCAGGAGACGGATTCTGGGCGAAGTGCGGAGGACGTGTCTACGAGAACATTTTCGTTTCCGGCAATTACCGCTATCGCTATCTAGGGGGAAGGGCCCGCAGGGACATCGATGACTATCCAAGCTGCAATCTTTTCGTCAGGAAGGAAGTGCTGGACTTGATAGGAGGATACCGCACGGACTTCTGGCCTGGAGAGGATACTCTTCTCTGCGAAGATATTGTATGCAGGGCGAAGAAGCGAATCGTGTACGATCCGTGGACGCTCGTCTACCACCACAGGCGGCCACTTTTCGCCGCCCACCTTCGCCAGCTGGGAAGATATGGATTTCATCGTGGATACTTCGTCAAGCGCTTCCCTGTGACAAGTTGTAGATTCTCGTATTTCGTGCCGACGCTGTTCGTCCTTTATCTCTTGGCGTTGGCGGCGATCTTCCTTTTCCGCGATTTCATTGGTGGAGGGGATTTCGGACCTAAGGCGGCTGTCGTGGCTTCACCATTGATGTTCTATGCTGTGCTGACGGCGTTCACTACCGTTTCTCTCAATCCGTTCAAGTGGTTGGTTACGGAATTGGGGGTGTTCCTTTCCCATGTTTGGTACGGCGTCCAGTTCCTGCGCGGTCTTCTGGCACACAAGGCTCCATGCGAATTCATCGGCAAGGATCACGCGTAGGATTGGTGGCGGGCGTCGGTCGCACCCGACTGCTGCAGATGTTGCAGATAGTGCAAATCATGGATACATGGTATAATGTAAGGAAACGTTTTTAAGGAGTACAATGGACAATAATCTGCTTGAACAGGCGATGGTGGCTTCTAAGGCCAAGACCATCAAGGAACTTTTTGCGGAAGATCCCGCTCGCGCGGAGAAGTTCACCGTCTCGGCGGCGGGCTGGACGCTTGACTATTCGAAGAACCGAATCGATGCGGCGACGATGAAATCGCTCGTCAAGATGGCGGAGGCGGCCGATCTCAAGAACGAGATCGAAAAGATGTTCACGGGGGAGAAGATCAACCGAACCGAGAATCGCGCGGTGCTCCACACCGCTCTCAGGAACTGCGATCCAGAAGCGAAAGTGATTGTCGACGGTAAGGACGTCATGCCTGACGTCCGCGATGTCCTTGCGAAGATGGGTGCGTTCGCGGAGATGGTCCGCAAAGGTGAACATGTCGGTTTCACGGGCAAACGCATCAAGTATGTCGTCAACATCGGCATAGGCGGCAGCGACCTTGGCCCCGTGATGGCCAATCTTGCCCTCGCCCCGTTTGCGAAGCGTTCGCTCAAATGCTTTTTCGTTTCCAATGTCGATGCGACGCATCTTGCAGAGATACTCCGCGAGGTGAAGGCGGACCAGACGCTCTTCATCGTCGCATCCAAGACGTTCACGACGCAGGAGACGATGACCAACGCACTTTCCGCACGCGCCTGGCTTCTTGAGAAGATTCCGGCGGATAATGCAAACGATGTCGTAGCCAAGCATTTTGTTGCCGTCTCCACGAATGCAGAGGAGGTCTCGAAGTTCGGCATCGACACCGCCAACATGTTCGGTTTCTGGGACTGGGTTGGCGGGCGCTATTCGCTTCCTTCTGCAATCGGTCTTTCGCTCATGCTCTATGTCGGACCGCGCAATTTCGCGAAACTACTGAAGGGCTACTGGAAGATGGACAGGCACTTCCGCACGGCGAAGTTCGAGAGGAATCTCCCCGTGATTCTCGCATTGCTTGGCATTCTCTATTCCAACGGCTACGGCGCCGAGAGCTATGCGGTTCTCCCGTATGACCAGT
>SUVZ01000149.1 GCA_015061765.1 Lentisphaerota bacterium | reverse complement strand
TGGCAATGTAGGATTCGAGAACGGCATATTGACGCTGCCGCAGTGGTGTGCATTCAGAATACCGGAGATAGTTCGTGAATTTAAGCCATAGATTCCGCTGTCAGATTCTTCAATATTATGCGTACCTTCAGTTAGAAAGGTGAAGAAATGGAAGAGATGATCGAATTCGAAGAAGGAAGCGTAATCGGCAACTACCGGATTGTGCGTCCTCACGGGCAGGGCGGAATGGGTACGGTGTACGAGGTCGAGCATCTGGAGCTCGGGACGCACTATGCGCTCAAGACATTCACCTTTGATCCTAATCATCACGCAAGCCACGCGCTGAAGAAGAAGTTTCTGGAGGAAGGAAGGCTTCTGGCACGGCTGAAGCATCCGAACCTCACGCACGTGTTCGATCTAGGGTTCGAGGAGGGGACGCAGATGCCGTACTTCGTTATGGATCTCGTCACCTACGAAGACGGAGATACATATACGGTTGAAGATATCGATCTCTCCGACATCGATGAGGATATGGTCTATGGCTGGTTCAAGCAGCTCGCTTCCGCACTCGACTACATTCACGGAGAAGGGATTGTACACCGTGACATCAAGCCGAGCAACCTGCTGGTCGATAAGGATTTAAACATCATTTTGACCGATTTCGGCATATCGCGCATTTTTGGTGCAAAGATAAAGAGCGAAGTTGAGGCTACGCGCACTGTGGTGACGAAGACCGGACGCGGCAAGCTTGCTCTCGGAACCGAGAAGTACATCGCGCCAGAGGTGGAGGCCGGGGAGGAGACTACGCCGCAGGCGGACTCCTATTCGCTGGGCGTCATGCTGCTCCGTTGGCTCACCGGCTTCTACTACTGCGACAATCCCGGCGCGATAGCGCTTCTTTCGAGAAAGAAGCTCAACTGGCTTCCGGTGATCTCACAGCTCGTTGCGCCTTTTGGACGCCGTCCAGAGAAGTATTCGGAACTGGTTAAACAGCTCAAGCCCGCCGCACCGAAAACCCCAACCCCAAAGGCGGCAGCTCCTAAAGCGCCAGCCCAGAAGCCGGTCGAAAATAAGCACGGCAAAGGACGCAACACGGTATCCGTTGTGATGAAACTTCTTGTTGCGGCAGGGCTTTGCGCAGGCGGCTATTTCGCCTGGCGGCACATCAAGGACAGCCAGAGAGCTCAGCAGGCGCAGATAGAAGCATTCCAAAGACAGATGGAGGCCGCCAAGGAGAAGGCGGAGGCGGAAAAGAAGGCGGAAGAGAAACGCCTTGCCGAAGAAAAACGCAAGACGCGTGAAGCAAAACTATCAGAAGAGCGGCGCATTGAGGCCTCACGCATCAAGATCGAAAAGCAGGATCCAAGTGAATTAACCGTTGCAAAAGCTCCGGAGATTCAGGTGCGAGAAGAGCCGAAGGAGGAAAAACGCGAATTCCGTGTTGTTGAAAAGCTTTCGGATGCGCCGGCTGAGAAGAAGGATTACGGCCCGATACCGGACAGGAAATACAATTGGCTCAAAGGCGGCAGCTCAAAGAACCCGCTTAAGGTGGACTTCGAGTTGGCGAACGGCGCGAAGATGGAGCTTATGCCGATCAAGGCGGGCGTGTTTTATATGTCGAATCTTCCGACAGATGGAAGGAACTGTCATAAGGTAACAATTACGCGGCCATTCTGGATTGGGAAGCACGATTTAACGACTAAACAAATGCGTGAGTATAGTGAATTTGAGGTGCGTGATTGTAAGGAAATTGAGGAGATTTTGGACGATGTAAGAAAAAAGACCGGGAAGGATTATCCACTTTGCAGAAAACATACGCGAAGAACAATTGAGGCGTATTGTCGCTACATGACAGATAAATATCGCAGTCAACTTCCGCAAGGCTATGTATTTCGTTTGCCGACTGATGCTGAATTTGAGTATGCAATTGACGAACAGCAAACCAGACTTATGTATGGTTTAAAATACGACAAGGAAACGTTGTTGAAGGAAGATCGAGCTCATTCCGAAATGGAGAAGTTGTTGAACCGGTTCCCTGCCCTCAAGAAGGCTTGCAAATGGGATAAAGATGGAAAATGGTTGAATGGATACATATCTAAGCCAAACGCTCTTTTTCTTGGCGGTCGAACCGGAGCGAATGTTAATGGCATTATGGATTGGCGTTCAGGACATCGTTATGTTCAGGATATTGTGCGGTGGAATAAAAACACGTGCGTCATGTAGAAGAGGTTTTTAAATATAGCGACGAAGAGATTGATCCTCTGAGATGGATTGAAGGATTTGATATTAACAGCAACAATGACGGTGAGGTAAAAACGGTTGAACGAGCTTCTGGAATCTCAGATCGTTATTTAAGTGGTATTGGAGAGAATAGGCTTTTCTTTTCTCGCATTGTCGTTGGGCCTGATTTGGTCAAAGAAGAGGCTTGGAAAAAATGTAGGGTAAAGGTTGCTCCGGAAGGCGTTTATGTACCGAAAAATCGTTGGCCGTCACCAAAAGAGGTAAAGAAATTCATCTCAAAACCCAAGGAGTTTAAATTCCGAATGGTTGGCGGGAAGGAGATGGTGTTCTGTACGATTCCAGTCGGGAAATTTGAGATGAAAAATCCGGATGGGCAACGCAAAGACACGCATAAAGTGGAGCTTACATATCCGTTTTGGATGACCAAATATTGTGTGACTGTCAAAGAGTGGAGAGAATTTGCAAAATATGATTGTCAGGACGTCATTAGCCGCACCGTCGAAGAGCGATTTGGTCGGAGGTTTCCGAAAAATCCGATTTACCGTGCTTTCCCGCGCAACAAATGGCTTGCGTACTGTCGTTTTCTTAATGAACGCTATGGGGCGCAACTCCCCGGTGGTTATGTGTTTCGTTTGCCGACGGAGGCAGAATATGAGTGGGCATTTGCAGGTGGGGATGAGAAAAGACTGAAAGAAAAGGAGATATATGATCCGAGAAGCGGTGACTATGTAAAAGAGTTTGCCGAGATGTGGGATAAGTGCCGTATGCCTGAAAATTGGGAACACGAAGAGGGCGGTCAAATGTACTCGGTGTTGTTTGTGGGTGGACGGACAACACCGACCCGGTTCGGTGTTTGCGATTTGTGTGTGCCAGGTGGACGAGATATTTTGCTATTGGATACATATGACATAGGAGAAAATTGGGGTAATCGAGCAAACGTGTATGACTGGTACTTAATAAAGCAGAATTGCCTTCATTATGAGGACAGAGAAATAAATCCATTTCATTATGCAGGTCGTTTTTCCAATCGTATTCTGAAACGCCTTGGAAGATTGCAAATATTTGAACATATGGATTCATCTTCTTACGCTCACGTTGTAGTCGCACCAGATGTCGAAAAGGAGTGGAATTCAAAAAACAAAGAGGACGAGCCGTTTTCAGACAAAGATTTTGGAGGAGCGCTTCTCAGTGAGAACGCAGAATTTGATGGCATTTCGTCAAAAGAACCAGGGCGTAATACTCCTGAAAGATGGCGTAGAATGTTTTCAAGAGAATCGACGATCATTCGCCATTTTGACTATTACGAAGATACAAGCGGTTGTTGCACAAGAAAGGAAGATGCGCCTTGGGTTCAATTCAAGCTTGATTCGCTCAGAGAAATAACCGGTATCCAGCTCGAGATATACCGTGGTAAATGGTGGGCTTGTCCGTTTAAAATATGGGTGTCGGAAGATGGTAAGAGATGGATGGAGATTCACGAGGAAATGCAGGAGAGAAATCGTTATCGCATTGACTTGCGCCGAAAGGCAAAAGTGAAGGCTAAATACATACGAATTGGCAGGATGGAAGGATATAGAAACGAAAGCCTTGTCATTCATAAGATTCTTGTCTACGGCAAATGATTAAAAGTTTGCTGCCTCAAGCAGGCGATGCTGCTTTGAATGCTCATAAAACATGCTTGATGCGAGTGAGGTTCGCTCATAAAATATGTCCCAATCGAATAAAGTTCGCTCATAAAATATTTTTGGATGATGTTTTAATGTGAGAAATATGCTATAATTTGTGGATATGAAAGCGAAAAGTCCGATTTTATATCTACGTCGTAAGTTTGATGCTTTTCTTCTAGAGTGGAAAGCCCGAGAAGAGCATTTGCCGCTCATAGTCAAGGGTGCGCGGCAAGTAGGAAAGACGGAAACGGTGCGACGATTTGCAAGACAGGAATATACAGATTTCATCGAGATAAATTTTGTTGAAAGGCCCGAATTTAAAGAGATTGTGCGTGATGGTTTTTCGGTTGACAGCATAATCCGGAATATATCGATAATCGACCCGAATTTACATTTTACTCCTAATGAAACATTATTGTTCTTTGATGAACTTCAGGAGTTTCCAGAGATTGCAACATCGCTCAAGTTCTTTGCGCAGGATGGTCGGTTTGATGTGGTGTGCAGCGGATCGCTTTTGGGGTTGCAGGTAAAGCGGGTAAAAAGTTACAGCGTCGGCTATCAAGAGACGGCATTGATGCACTCTTTGGATTTTGAAGAGTTTCTTTGGGGATGCGGGTATCGCGACGAACAGATTTTGGGGCTTTTGGATCCTGTCATCGCCCGGCAGCCTTTCGGTGTGGCCGTCAAGAATACAATGGATAGGCTGTTCATGGATTATTGCGCCACAGGCGGGATGCCGGATGTATTGGAGATGTATTTCGTGAAGGGAACTTTTGAACGGGTTCCCCAGACGCAGCGGCGTATATTGGAAGACTATCGCGAAGACATCCGAAAGTACGCCGAGGGTTTCGATCCGGTTCGGATTCAGAATGTGTTTGATTCCATTCCGGTGCATCTTGCGAAGGAAAACCGCAAGTTTCAATGGTCTACCGTTTCCAAGGGGGCGATACGCAAAGATTACTGGGGGTGTGTGGAATGGCTTGAAGATGCCGGGGTAGTGAATAAGTGCCGACGTATGGATGTTCCGGAGTTGCCGATCGGTGCTCACCTCGATAACGATTCATTCAAACTTTATATGTGTGATTCGGGGCTTTTGCTGTCGATGCTGGAAAAAGAAGTTCAGGAGGATGTGCGCATCCGGCGCAATCTCGGCACTTGGAAAGGAGGACTTTTCGAACATATTGTCGGAGAGGCATTGGTCAAGGCCGGCGTTCCGTTAGCCTACTTCAAACGAGAGAACTCGACCCTTGAAATGGATTTTTTTGTGCGTTCGGCGGATTGCCTGGTTCCGGTAGAGGTAAAAGCGGAAAACAATCGTTCTAAAAGTCTGCGCACGATGATTGACCGCGAAATCTATAAGGATATTCGCTGGGGTGTCAAACTGGTAAATGGCAATGTGGGATTCGAGAACGGCATATTGACGCTGCCGCAATGGTGTGCATTCAAGATACCGGAGATAGTTCGTGAATTTAAGCCATAGATTCCGCTGTCAGATTATCCGACAGGATGCGTAGCTTCAGGTAGAAAGGTGAAGAAATGGAAGAGATGATCGAATTTGAAGAAGGAAGCGTAATCGGCAACTATCGTATCATCCGTCCGCTCGGGCAGGGGGCGGCGGGGACGGTGTATGAGGTCGAGCGCGTTGACGGCGGCTCAAGATATGCGCTTAAGGTTTTTACGCCGAGCAGAGGCCATCTTCTTCTACTGAAGAAAAAGTTTCTTGCCGAAGCGAAGGTGCTTACAAAACTCGATCATCCGAATATCGTCAAGGTTCATGATTCCGGGATTGACGAAGAGACGCGACTGCCGTTTTTTGTGATGGACCAAGTTTTGTACAAGGACGGTCTGCCGCATACGCTTGATGATGTCGATACGAGTGACCTTGACGAGGACTTCATTAAGATGTGGTTTGAGGATCTGGCAGCGGCGCTTGATTATATTCATGCAATGGGTGTGGTTCATCGCGATGTCAAATGCACAAATGTGCTGATTCGTCCTGATAAGCATGCGGTGCTTTCGGATTTCGGTGTTTCAAAAATATTCAGCGACAGCCTTGCCAAGGAGCTTCAGATAACACGCACGATGCCCGTGTTTACATCATGCGGTTCGCAAAAGACGAAGTTCATGATGGGTACCGCCGGGTATATGGCTCCGGAGGTTGTGCGTGGAGAGCCTGCAACGCGCAATTCCGACGTCTATTCGCTTGGGGTGCTTATTTTCCGTTTGTTGACCGGTATCTGGTATGAGCCGGGGACAGGAGTTGTCGAGATGCTGAAAATGTATGAATATCGGTGGGACAAGGTTCTGCCGTGGATGCTTGCGGAGAATCCCAAGGCCCGTCCGTACAAGCTGCGTGGTCTTGTCCGGCTTCTTCCTCCGCAGATGGAGGGTGGCAAATGAGCGTATTTCCGATGACATCAATGACGCTCCTGGAGAAGATCGCCGTTGAGATAACCGGTGAACGCGAGGCTGCCTGGATCAGGTTTTTCGATCTGTACACGCCGGCCATTCGAAAGTTCGTCGAATGGCATGATTCGACCCATGATCCAGATGATGTGATACAGGATATCTACATCAAACTTGTCGATGTGGTGCAATGCGGCAAGTACGATTCATCGAAGGGAACGTTCCGGGCGTTTCTTGCCACGATGATCCGCAACCATCTTGTATCTCTCTACCGCAAGGAGTCTGTACGTGGCGGTGGATTGCATATGAGCATTGATGAGATTGAAATACCGGTTTCTGCGGATGCCGCCATGGAACTGGATATGAAGTGGATGCTGGCAAGGAGGCAAAGCGCCATTGAACATGTTCTCACAAAAACGGCGATGAACGCACAGACGCGCGATATCTATAGGGCTTATGCCATTGACGGACATCCCGTAGAGGAGGTTGAGGATAGATTTGGCGTTAACAGGAATTATATCTATAAAATAAAGTCCAGAATCGAGAAAATGGCGGAAATTATCGAGAGGGAACTTGGGGATTGAATTTTTTGCTAAAAAGGTGTCAGGTTCATCTTAAAACTGCGTATCTTTTTATGTTATGAAATATGCTATTGTCAGTGATATCCATGCGAATCCAGCGGCCTTTGAAATGGTACTGGCAGACGCAAAGATGCAGAAGGTCGATAAGATTATCTGTCTTGGCGATGTCACAGGGTATGGATATAATGCCGTTGAGGCATATGAACTTGTGAAAAGGAACTGTGACGTATGGCTTCTCGGGAATCACGATGCCGCTTGTGCCGGAATCGAGGCGGATGCGTTGATTCGCATTAATCCGAATTATGCTTTCGACATTGCTGAACGCAAGGAACTGGGGCAGGAGCGTCTTGCTGAGATGCGCGAGTTGCCGTATACGTATGAGAATGAGCATTTCGCCTGTTCTCATGGCGATTTCATAGCTCCGCATATGTATGGGTACATCATTGCCGTAATCGATGTCAGACTGAATTTTTATGCCTGTAAACATCGGTTGATGTTTGTGGGTCATACTCATGCGGCGAGGGTGTGGAAACTTGCTCCGGATGGAAATGTCGAGATGTCCGGCGTTGGCATGTTCGACATGGCTGATGGATGGCGCTACATTGTGAATGTTGGTTCGGTTGGATATCCTCGTAACGACTTCTTTGCCTCATATGCCATATTCGATGACAGCAATGGCACGGTCGATCTTCGTCGCCTTGATTTTGATTTCCCGGCATATGTCAAAGCCTTTGCCAACTGCGGTTTGCCGCTGCCCGCATGGCTTGACCATCTTAATAGGCTTGACAGAAGATTGTTTGCAAAAACGAAGAAAAAGTTGAGATTAAGGCGGAAAACCTAAGGGCGACGGAGAACTTAAGTGAATCGATGAAATTGTTCGCATCCCTTTGGAATGGAGCGCCAAGAACTTCCATGATGCATTCGGGTTCGGCAGTTATCAGACATCTTGGGGTGGCTTCAGAAACTTAGAAGCGTTATGATTCGTCCTGGTAGGGAAAAGTTATCGGGGCGTGTCGAACTTGACGAGAGATATGTCGGAGGACAGAAAGAAGGCAAGCGCATACGGGGTGCGACGTGTAAAACACTTGTTTTAGTTGGAATAGAAGGCGAAAGTGGCAAGAAACCAGGGCATTAGGAATAGTCCTGAAAATGAAAGGCCCGTCAATCTGCCACCCAGTAAAAGCAATGGTAAAGAATTATTATATTGCGAGCATTGCGTCAATTGCGCGTTTGGCACGGGTTGAGATTTCTTCAGGGACGGCAACCTCATGCTTCATTTCGCGCAGGCAGCCGGCGAGATTCTCAAGCGTGATCTTCTTCATGTCGGAACATACTATCTCTTCCGACACGGGATGGAAGATCTTCCCGGGATTCTCCTTGCGCAGACGGTGAAGTATCCC
>SUVZ01000148.1 GCA_015061765.1 Lentisphaerota bacterium | reverse complement strand
AGGCGGTCGTCAAAGCAGTACACATCGCGTATCTGACCGAACTGACCAGCCTCCACGTATTCAACAAGACGCCTCATTCCCTCCATTGAATGTCCATGGTTTCCGACCTGCGTGACAACACCGCTGCGTTTTGCCGCAGCATGCATCAACCTAACCTCTTCGATAGTGAGCGCCATCGGTTTTTCAACATATACGTGAAGCCCCATTTCCATCGCAATGATCGCTGCCGACGCATGATGATGGTTGGGCGTGGAAATGACTACGGCGTCAATCCGTCCTCCTTCCCTGGCGAGCATTTCCCGATAGTCATAATATGTGGCAATCCTCAACGCCGCATCAGGAGATATTCGCTCCTTCACGATCCTGCGTGCATAATCCCAACGGGCAGGATCCGGATCGCAGATGCATACGATCTCCTCGCCGCAAAGGTTGTTTAGAAGACCATAATTCTTGCTTCCGCACATTCGCCCGCCACAACCTATAAGACCGATCCTGATCTTTGCCCCATCAGCTATCTGCCGCGCCCTGCACCGTCCGAACCCCGCACATCCGATATTGAACACCGAGGCAGATCCGGCCATCAGGCATGCATTGAGAAACGTCCGTCTTTTCATTATACCGCTTACTTTCCTTTATTTACAAAATCCATCATATCCTTGAAGAGGCGATCGAGTTCTTTCTTCTGTATATCATTAAGTTCCGTCTTTATCAGTTTCCATTTCTTCCCGGTGCCGAAGCTGCCGCCTTCTGTCACATTCGCATCTTCATACTGACGCGACACCATGTTCCGGAACACGCCAATCTTGTTGAGGAAGTAGAGCGAATAGCCGCGAAGCCCTCCGGGGAAATTGCGCTGGTCGATAAGCAGACGGTACATTGCAAAAGCCTCCGTCAGCTCGACGCCCCTCTCGCCACGCTCATAGCGTCGCCATATCTCGGCAAGTATCGGCGCGTACGCGCACCGTTCCGTCACCAGACCTTCACATCCGCAATGCCTTAGCTGAAGAAGCCACTGCCACCCTCCCCAGCCTGCGAATACGGTCTTGATGACAGGCTTTGCGGCGCACTCCTGTAGCATGCGTTCGTTCGCTCCCCAGCCCGCAGCCTCTTCCTTCACATAGCCGAATGCATGCGGATGGCGCTCTGCGAGACGGACCAAGCGTTTCACGTCCGGCGTGGGTGTGGACTTCGTGCCGTACGTCTGGAAAATGACAGGGCGCTTCGAGATTTTTCCAAGGGTATCCCATGACGCCTCAAGCTCCTCCTGTGTACGAACATCGTCCGGAGGACGCGATATCATGGCAATCTTCGTGCCAGGATGGCGCATTGCGACCTTTTCGATCTCAGAGGCGATAATAATCATTTCTGCGGTGTTTGTGCCGTTCGCGCCAAGGGTCAACACGCAATTCCGCCCCTCAAGCGCCGCCGCGCAAGCCTCAAACCCCTTGAACTTTTCTTCCTGCGTCAAAAGATCGATAGCATCGTTCGACTGACACCAGATAACTCCTGGACACCCGCTGTCCGCCACCCATATGGCCTCTTTTGCAAGAGACTCGTAATCTACTGAGCCGTCCTCGAAATATGGAGTGGACATTATCGGGAACGGTCCGCGCATCTCATTAGGCGATGGTACAGAACCCTGTCCGCAAACAGACAATACGGCAAGAAATGGCGCCACCGCAACAACAAGCGACTTGATCGTGTTCCTAATCATACGGAAACAATTGCAAAAACCTCTTTGCGTCATCCTTTAGGCCAAGCCACACGGCTTGAGACAACCTTCCGGATACCTCTTCCGCAAGATGAAATCGAGGCCCATAAAATACCAAATTTGACAGCCGAATGCAAATGCTTCATATGCCATCCAAATCCTGGCTGGTCGGCGGATGAAAAGAACGAAAGAAACACACCGAAAACACAAGTGTAACTGTACCGGCGACAATACATCATCTTGGCGGTATTATCACGAAATCACCTTGGCGAAAACCGGAGATTGGCAAGCCTTCCGCGAAAGAAATTAGGATTGCGGTTGCCGGCCCCGACCGATGTGTAACGCGACTGCATCTGCGAACAGGAAACCGGTACCCGTTCGCCTTCGGTACCGTCCACCGAAACGACAAGTTCGCGCTGGTCGAAGCTTACCTTCACCCGGTTCCACACTCCGGCTTTGAGCTTCGGTCCACGCACCCGCGTCTGTGCCCCTTTAATTTTGGCGTAAGCAACAGTGTTGAACAGATAGAACTCGACCCGACCGTCCCTGAGAAGCAGCGTATATGCGGCATTTCCCGAATCGACAAGTGTCTGTACACCACCAAGATCGTCCGGCTTGACGTCAAGCTCGATTTCAAACCCTGAAAACCGCGATATGAGCTGCTGCGGAAGCATCACATATGAACAATCCCTGAACTCAAGAGCCTTCTTCCCGTCAGGCTCTACCACGCTCTCCGGCGCATTATGTTCCGCCCCGGGAGACTTTGGATCGATATATTTGGCTATGGAGTCTCCGTAGCACGACTCGCCGCGCCCGATGCCGGTAACGAGCGAAACTCCGCCGCCTTTGATGCCGCAGAACTGGAGTCCGTGCTCCGACCACACAATAGAACCGTGCGAAGAATCAAAACTGTATCCATGCTCAGGTACGAGAGTCTCGTCAACCGAAAGCCTGCTGACGACCTCTTCGTCTCGCTCAAAGATGCTGACCGTGCGCTTGCGTCCGGACGGGCGGCAAAGCGAAATCGCGTTTCCTCTCCAAACCCGATCCTTCTCGTCGACAATCTGCAATCTCAAAACCCCTGTCGGATCCGACGGCTTGACAACGACTGAAAACTCGCCGCTCTTCACGCCCAGATGATGCGGAATAGTCCGCTGCGACCGGTAGTGGGCGACAATGAGATTGCCGCCGGCGACTCCAGAGACTCCGATCGCACTTTTCTCCAAGACATCCTTCACCGCCATACGCTTTTTGAAGAGCGGCGGAAGATCGACATCAATCGTCGCCGTTGCCGCCGAAGCTTTCGGCATCTCGGCAAAAAGGACGACTCCCCAGTTGGAATATTTGACGTTCTCCAGTCTCCAGCCGTCTGCAAGCGTGGTGCGTCCGGTCGCGGCCACAGGCACAACCTCAAGTCCGGGAGCATCGAGATATCTGACCGTGCCGTTGAGTCTGTGTTTCGCCGGCGTGCTGCCGCGTGCGCGGATTTCCAGCTTTATTGTGACTTTGTCAGGATTGAACGGAGCTTCAGGATCGTGCATATAAACCGTGTCCGGACCTTCCAACACCTCTACACTCTTCACTTTGACGGACGACGAGAATCGTCCGGCGATGGTGCACTCGCCATCTGCATTGCGATTAAGAAGTTTCATCGAACCGTCCACATCCTGCGGCTGTTCACGCAAAGCGTGCTTTACCCACTTGGAGTCAAGACACCTCACAGCATTTAGATCCACCGGCCAAAATGCATCGCGGTATTCAAACCTCTTCCCGGAAGACGTTTTGACCGTCAATGCCGGCCGCAAAAAGCGGTTGTCCGCCACAAGTTCCGTAACGGGAGAGACAAACCACAAGTTGCACATGGTGTCGGCGGAAAGCTTTCCCCTGGCATATTTCTTTACAAGCTTGCCGCCGGCATCAAGCCAGCCAAATGTCACCTCAAAATCCTCTCCCGAAAAAGTCCCGTCGGGAATGTTGCGCACCTCTACCTCAATTGGTTCTCCCGCCACAAGAGAGCGACGGTAGGAGATGACAAGATTTGGCGTATCCGTGTCGTCGCCCGGAAAAGGCTCCGGCTTCCTGCCGGCGATAACATCGGCAAAATGACGCATTATCCGCTGATGCACAAATCCGTGCGCCACCATCGGCCTGAAACAGGTGTTTTCATTCTGCTCGTCCCATTCGCAGCCGATGATGAAATCCGGCCGCATCTGGGCAATGGTCTTCAACCTCTCCGCAAGCATATGCGTACCCTGCGAATCAAGCGAATAGCTCCAACGATAACAGTTCTCATGCCCCGGGGTAAAATTAAGGCCGAAGTATTTCCGTCCTGCGAATTCGGGTTCGCAAAGCACGCTTTGATAAAGCGGCATAAGCACATCCCGCTCGAAACGCGCGTTATAGCGCCGTGGCCAGTAAATATCCCATCCGGCCATAAATATCCCGTCCATCTTCCTCAGACAGCGCCTGAGATGCTCTCTGGCCTCCTCCAGCACGGAGGCGGAAAGATTCACTCCCGAGAGCCTGCGGGGAAACGGCTGCACATAGAACATGACGATGAATTTATCGGGACCAAACCTTTCATCGAGCGTCTTACGCACTTTTTCGCAATAGTCAACTCCCGCGGAACCCACCGCCGGATAGCGCGTAAGCACCACCTTCCCGTCGATCCGGTAGGAGTTGGGCATGGCTAGCGCCTTCTCGGCGGTTTTCACAAACGACTCAACGCCTTTCTCATGATAGCCGTACGGAAGCTCCACGAGTATCTGCGTCTCACCGCCAGGCGATACGCTCTGTTCAATCACCTCCCCCCGACTCGACTGCGAAATACTGACGGCCAGACCGTCCATCTTGCCGAGCCGCACCGTCTCGACGGTTTTCTTCCACGCCTCGGGATGGATGATTCTTCTGGGTATCGCCGTTTCCGCCCATGCCGAGTTTTGATGAAGCGGCCGGTCGTACCAGTTATGGATAAAATCGGTCCGTTCGGCCCCATACTTGAGCTGCGCCCTGGAGAATATGCCCATTTTTTCTGTTCGCGGCCGATACGACTTGGCTTCGTCGCGCATTTTTTCTAGCAGCAGTTTCGCATCAGGAGTCAACGTCCAGGATGGATGGGGCGTATTTTCACCGCCTTCGCCCAATTCCCCTTCAATTGCCCCCAAGTTGAAAGACTCGAGCAAACCGACAATTAGAATCAATGTCTTCAACAATTTTTTCATTTATCCATCTCCTTGACATCTGTCCGCGCTATTTCAAGCGGAAACGAAGGTTGGCGATTCGTCCGCGGAAGAATCTCAACATCCGATTGGCCGCCCCCACCGCAGTGTAACGTGCCTGAAACTGGCATCCCGAATGCGGTACAGCCACACCATCAATCCCATCAACGGATATCTGTACGTTTTTCAGGTCATATACGAGTTTGACCTCGCTCCATTTTCCGGACTCAAGCCGCGAAGGACCAATGGCATTCGGCTTTAAAAGCCACATTCTTGCCTCCGGCACACCATCGCGCAGAAACAAGGAATAGGCGTGGTAGCCGCCATCGACAAGCGTTTGCTCCCCTTCTATACTGTCGGGACAGACATCAAGCGAAATCTCAAATCCGGCAAACTTCGACACCAGCTGCTGCGGCAACATAAGGTAGTCGCTGCCGTCGAAACAGAGTGCCGCCGCTCCGTCTGGACCTTGCACATATCCGGGCGCATTTTCCAATGCATCGAACTCCTTGCCCATAATATACCTCGTGAGCGTATCGCCATAGTTCGACTCGCCTTGTCCAAAACCGGTGACCATTGTCGCCGCTCCGCCGAATATGCCGCCGAAATCCCGCGAAGCGCCGCCCCAGACCACCGATCCGCGTGAAGGGTCAAAACAGTATCGCGCCTCGTCGAACCGACTTGAATCAATCCGGAGTTTAGTCACACTGCCTTCGTCGCGCTCGAAAACCTCAATCGTTCTCATCCTGCCGCTGTCTTGCCCCAAAACCACAGCGCCGCCGCGCCAGACTCGGCCGCGGTCATCCACGATCTGCATCCGCAGTACTTCGCTTTTGCCGAGAGGTCCGGCGCAAAAGCTGAATCCACCGGTCTGCACATTGCATGGCTCCGGCATGGAAAGCTGCGAAAACTCCCTGCTGAGAACGAGATTGCCCCCGGCCGGACCGGAAACGCCTACAATCTGTCGCTCGAGAATATCCTTCACTTTGAAGCGCAGCTTGCCGAAGACAGGCGAAAGATCCACCACCACTTCCGCCTTATCTACAACAGCAGCGGGTACGGCGGCAAAAAGCTCCGTCGCCCAATTGCAATAGAGCGCACGATCCATCTTCCAACCGTCGACGAGAGGCTTACGCCCTCGCCCTTTGCCTGTAATGATCTCCACCCCCGGTGCATTCACGAATCTTACAGTTCCGCTTGGCGCAAGCGAACGCGGAGCATTGCCGCGCGCCTGCCAGGCGATTTTGACAATCTCCATTCCCCGGCGGTCTTTCGCCGCCGGATCGAACATATAGACGGTATCGGGGCCGCGCAGAACCTCCACGCTTTTGATCAAACCCTGCGACTTGAATCGACCTTCTACGTTCCATCCGCCGTCGGCGGTTCTGGACGCTCTCAACGCCGCAAGCGTCTTTTCCGGACGGTCCCTCAGCGAATGCTTGACCCATTTCGTGTCCAGCGCGCGCGCCGCGTTCAAATCGAGCGGCCAGAAGTCCTGTCCGAACGTGAATTTTCCGCCGCCGGAAGTCTCGATCTCAAGCGAGGGAATCAACACGCGATTGGCGGACACAAGTTCCGTGACCGGAGAGACGAAAAACACGCTGCCGAGCGAATCCGCGCCGAGTGCCGCCGGCCGGTATTCCTTGACGGTCCGGCCATTCAGATCGAGCCAGCGGAAACGGCACCTGAACGATTCCCCCTTGAACGTGCCATCGGGAATGTTCAAGACCTCCACCTCGATCGGTTCGCCGGCTATGAGCGAGCGTCGGTAGGAAACGACCAGATTGGGCACGCAGGGACTGTCCCCGGGAAAAATGGAATGCTCTCTTCCGGCAAAAGAATCGGCGAAATGCCGTATGATGCGCTGATGCGTGAAACCGTTGGCCACAGTGGGGCGAAAGAAAGTATTTTCGTTCTGCTCGTCCCATTCGCAGCCGATGATGAAATCGGGTCGGAGCACGGCCATCGTCTTCATCCGCTCCACGAGCGTACGCGTTCCCTGAGAGTCGATGTCGTAGCTCCAGCGGTAGCAGTTCTCGTGGCCGGGAGTAACCGTCATGCCGAGATACTTTTTCCCGGCGAACTCAGGCTCGGCGAGAACGCTCTGGTAAAGCGGCAGCAGCACCCCGCGCTCGAACGCGGCGCCGTAGCGGCGAGGATAGTAGATGTCCCAGCCGGTCACTAAAATTCCGTCCATCTTTCGCAGGCATCGGCGCAGATGTTCGCGGGCTCCCTGCAATTGGGCGGCGGTGAGCGGTTTGTCGGCAGGCCGCGTGCCGAACGGCTCAATGTAGAACATCACAATGAACTTGCCTGGCCCGAACTTCGCGTCCAGCGAACGGCGCAGCTTCTCCGCGAAATCAAGTCCGTTTTCCTTTATCGCCGGATAGCGGGTAAGCACCACCCTGCCGCCGATACGGAAGGAATTAGGCATCTTAAGCGCCGTCTCTGCCGCTTTCATATGCGATTCCAGCCCCTTGTCGGCGTAGGCGTAGGGCAGTTCCACGAGAATCGGCAGCTCGCCGCCGGACGAGACACTCATCGGAATTACTTCATCGCAGCGCGAAAGCGCGGTGCAGACGGCAAGCCCGTCCATTCCCCCGAGTTTCACATCCTCAACCGTTTTTTTCCACGCTTCAGGATGGATTATCCGGGCTGGATTGGCGGTTTTGGCCCAGGAGGAATTCTGATGAAGCGGGCGATCGTACCAGCGGTGTATGAAATCGGTTCGCTGCAGACCGTATTTGAGCTGCGCGCGCGAGAAAATATGCGTACGGTCAACCCGTGGACGGTAATTGCGGGCAAGGCGGCGCATTTCGTCAACTTCTTTTTCCGCTTCGGGTTCAAGGCTCCAGCACTTTTTAAGGGCGTTTTCACCCCTGGACGGCAAAGCCTCAGCCGACACCCCCGCTGATACCGCCATGAAAGCGGTTAAGAGCGCGACCTTGGAAAAAGCAATCACCTACTGCACCTCTGCAACTTCGATTTCCCCGATGCGGTAGCGCCGCTTCCCGTCTTCGTCGCCATACGGCAGTTCGACAACGGGAGTGCCGTCGGCATCGCCCGCGGAAATGTAAACCGAGTATCGGCCGGGAGGAAGAACCGGCCGCTGCCACCGCCCGAGAGTAAACTCCGCTACGTGCGTTTTCGCCTCTGCCGCGCCGGGGCCGGCCACCGGCAGCCGCGAAAGGTCGAATCCGCTGTCGGCAAGCACGGCGGCTATGCCGCCTTCGGCCGTTTTCAGGGTCAAGCAGGGATAGACCGGGAAATAACTCGGCGCAACGCCTGCATTGGCAAAAGTGAATTCCACTTTGAACGGCACCGCCTTCTGCGGATCGGCGTGCGAAACCACTTTGCCGGGATAGATTGTCCGCCTGGCCTGAAATCTGTACCCG
>SUVZ01000147.1 GCA_015061765.1 Lentisphaerota bacterium | reverse complement strand
CGTTCTTACGCCCTGGCGCGTCGTGAACATGCACCTTGCCGACACCATCGGCGGCTGGTGCTTTACGGGAGGGCCGCGCTCCGTCGCGGCCGAAACGGGAGGGCGGCCGTCCCCGGCCGCCGATGATACGGCGCGCGAGGACGCGCGCCCTCCCAAATTCGTATCCGTGCCGGGTGTGACGGAAAACATATTTGGCAAGCCCGACGCGAAGATTCTCGAAATCAATTCCAAATCCGGCCTCTATCCGCTCTACGTGGCCTACTCGCTCTACCGCCGCAAACTCGGCGACGTGCCGGAGGACGCGGTGACGCCGGCGGCGCTTGCGAAACTGTGGCGCGAGGTGGTTGCACGTTCGCTCTTCGTCGTCTGTAAAACGCCCATGGCGCGGGCTATCACGCGGCGCACGCTCGTCGGCTATGACGAGAAGGCGACGGTCAATGCGCAGTACATCAAGAACCTCGTGAAACTGCTCAAGAACGAACCGAAGAAATTTTACAACAAGGTCTGTGGTGGCAACGCATGGAACAACAAGGAGTTTGAAATGAAAATGCTCAAGTTTGACGCAGTGGTCGGCAATCCGCCGTATCAGTTGATGGATGGTGGTAATAAGGCTAGTGCAACACCTATTTATCATTATTTCATCAACACAGGGAAGTCGTTGTGTCCGTTTTATGAGTCGATGATTGTTCCTGCTAAATGGTATTCAGGTGGAAGAACCGTACTAGATCAGTTTAGGAAGGAGATGCTTTCTGATGAAAGGCTGGCGAAACTCTATGATTTTTCGGATTCAGAGTATTGCTTCCCTGGCGTTGATATAGCTGGAGGAGTGTGCTATTTCTTGTGGAACGCTGCTCATAAAGGACTCTGCGAGGTCACAACTCGGAATAGGAATAGGGTGCGAACGTCCATGCGGAAGTTGGATGATTTTGAAATTTTTATTCGTGACGAAGAAGCGTTGAATATCGTAAAGAAGGTGACTGGGTTTGGCGAGGATCGGTATGCTTCGCGTGTGAGTGCGCAGAAGCCATTTGGCTTGCGTACGTATGTCAAGCCGACAAAAAGAGGTGACATTACTCTTCGTTATAGCGGTGGGAAAGGACCGTTTAAGAGAAGTGAAGTGACGGCAGGGAAGGACTGGATCGACAAGTTTAAAGTAATAATGTCCTATTTGACTTATGACCATGCTGGCCGCCCTGATAAGGATGGAAAACGGCGAATATTCTCTACCATGGAAGTGCTTGGTAAGGAGTCTGTATGCACGGAAACATATATTGTGATCGATAGCTTCAGTACTAAGGCCAGTGCAGAAAATCTCCTTGAATATTTAAAGACAAGATTTGTTCGCTTCCTTGTTTCGGTGGTTGCTGCAACGCAACATATCTCAAAGGACAGTTTTGCGTTTGTCCCTGTGCAGGACTTCTCCGAGTCGTGGAATGATATGAAGCTGTACAAGAAGTACAAGCTGACGAAGGAAGAGATCGAGTTCATCGAGTCGATGATCAAACCGATGGAGTGAGCTGTTATTGTTTGGTTGCGGTAGAATATACCTCTCGAGGGAGTGTTATGGCTGATACAATCAAGAAGATTCATATACAGGGCTTTAAGAAGTTCAAGAATTTCACGGTTGATTTTGACCCGAGGATCAATATCCTTGTTGGGGAAAATGAATCCGGGAAAAGCACGGTCATCGATGCGTTAAGGTTGGTGTTCTCGCAAGAATATCGCAACGCTGACAAGTCATATATTTATGAGTTGCTTAATCGTGATGCGATAGAGAATTTTAAGCGACAGAAGACGATTGAAGCGCTTCCGACAATAAGGATTTCCGTGGTGCTGGATTTGAATCCAGGTAGTCCGAATGCACAGGATTTCTATGGTGAGTGCCATGAATTTGGAAGTGAGGAGCTGTGCGGTATTACCTTTGAGTGTAAGATTTCGGAGGAGGCGTTTCCGCTTCTCGGGGAGGAGATCACGGCGGGGATCATACCTGTTGAATATTATGAACTAAAGTGGACGACATTCGCTAACCGTCCGTATGTCCTCGGCCATAAACCGTTGGCGTTTCTTGCGATTGACACATCCGAGTGCCGTGGTGTTGGAGCAATCAACTATTTCACCCGAGACTTGTTTTCGAGCTCGTACGACACGGCGGTGCGTATGAAGGCCAGAAACGATTTCAGGGGGAACGTCCGCGATGCTTTTTCGAAACTGGGATTGGCGGATTTGGAAGGAGGCCGACGTTTCTCGCTTAACGACAAGAAGATGCCGTTGGAAAATCTGCTGTCGGTGGAAGAGGCCGACGGAGTCCTTCTTGAGAATCGGGGGCGTGGTTGTGAGAATCTGATTAAAACAAAGGTCGCCTTTTCGAAGGCCTCTTCTTCGTTGGATGTTGTGACTCTGGAAGAGCCGGAGAACCATCTGTCGTATGTCAATATGCGTAAGATGATCGCAGAAATCAACAGACGTCCTGATGAGTGTCAGCTGATAGTTGCGACGCACAGCAATATGATTGCGAGTTGCCTTGGGATCAGAAATGTGCTACTGATGACGAATGCGGAAAATGCCGTTCGGCTGTCGGACGTGAATGAGGACACAGAGAGGTTCTTTGTCAAGGCAGATAATTCTCGCCTGCTGGATTTTATACTTGCAAAGAGGGTCATTCTCGTTGAGGGCCCGACGGAGTACATGTTGGTTCCTAAGTTTGTCCGCAAGGAGATGGGTGTGCCATGTGAGGAATTGGAGCTATCCGTGATAGCGTGTGACGGATTGTCGTACAAACGATTCCTGAATATTGCGGAAGCGTGTAGAAAACGTGTTGCGGTTATAACGGACAATGACGGAGATGACGCGAAGGTCGTGAAGGCCGGGGAATACAATTCCGAACATGCTCTGCAACATGTGTTTGTACCATCGGATACGACGGAGTTGACATGGGAGTTTTGCGTTTACAACAAGAATAAGGGCTTGCTGGACGCTCGTTTTCCACCGGAGCCGAGAGCTCAATATGTATTCCGCGGTGTGTCATATCCATCAACATTGGGACGGATGCTCAACAACAAGGCGCAAGTGGCTTATGAGATGCTTGCGAGCGAAGAAGAGTATGTTTCGCCGGATTATGTAAAGGAAGCAATAAAATGGGTTCTCGCGTGATACTGGCGGTGGCCGGGTCGGGAAAGACGTATTCGATCTGCCATGAAGTACCGGAATGCGGAAAGACGCTGATCTTGGCTTTTACCCACTCAAATGTGAATAACATAGCGCGGGAACTGGCAAGTTCATGGAAGTGCAGATTCGGACAGCCAGTCCCTGAGACAGTCCGTGTGATGACATTTGATTCGTTTGTTTATCGATATGCTGTGGCACCGTATGTCAAGACGATATCAAAGCATTTTGGAGTTCCACTGTCAAGGTTGAGGGGGATTACGTTAAAGGATCCTCCAGTGTTGAAGCGGATGTTTGGTGGTCGTCCCGTAATAAAGCCGCAATACCCTAAAGACGACATTTTACATTATATAGACAAGAATGGTGATTTTTATGTCGCAAACCTATGCGAGTTGGTAATGACAGTGAAGAAGGGGCGCGACTCGCTTGTTAAAAAGATTTCTTCGGCAGTATCGCTTTTCTGGAATCGGGTGTTTGTGGATGAGTTCCAAGATTTCCGGCAGCACGATTATGGATTCCTGATTGAGATAGCCAAGAAGACTGGGCGGTTGACGATGGTCGGCGATTATTACCAACATTCGGTCTTGGCCGAAAAGGTTTCAGGCAAGCCGTTCAAGGGTAAAAAAGGGGAAGTCTCATACGGCGAATTTATTGAGATTTTACGCGGACAGAAGATTGAGGTTGACGTGAAGACTTTGAATTCGTCCAGAAGATGCCCGGAGTGCGTATGTTCGTTTGTTCATGCGCGACTTGGTATTGCGATGACATCGTCGTCATCGGTTCTTGGGTTTGTGCGGGTGCTCGATGCTGAAAGTGTTGATAAGGTAATGAGAGACGACACGATTGTTAAGCTTGTTTGGCAAAATGCGAAGAAGAAGCCGTATAGGGCGAACAATTGGTCGTATTCGAAAGGGGATACATACGAAAAGGTGTGTGTCATTTTGACTGAAAAAACAGATTCTATAACCGAGAGCATGTTGGATATTGGTGTCGGGGCCGTTGTCAGGAACAGGTTGTATGTCGCGCTCACTAGGGCTTCGTCTGAACTGTATATCCTGCCTTCGGGAGTACACAGTTGCTGGGAGAAGGCGACTAAACATCCTGTTTGCAATAGCAATACCTTACTATGACAGACAATAAAGGAAATGTTATAGATTGGACAAAAGAGTACAATCGACTCTCTGGTGGTTTATTGTTTTTGTTATCGCGTGGGCTACTGACGCAAGCTGAATCTGACACCATTAATGAAGCCGCAGAGAAATTGATTCGGCACATATTTGGTCCAAGGAAGTCCCAAGTCGCTGAGTTGGATGAGGAGGGGATTTGCTGGCATGGGTATGAGATGATTGTGACGTTGTCTGGCATCAAGAACTCGGCTGCGTTTTATTTTGATGGGTTCCCTTTGACGGAATCCATGCGTCGTTTGTCCGATCGTCTTAATCCAAGATATCCGCGTTGTGGCGAGGATATGTTTGACATAATGCATATCAATGCGGAAAAGGTGGGGTTGCCTATCAAATGCTCCCCTAAGCATAATCCTTCGGGGGTGGATATTTCCAATGTCGGGCGAATTTTCTTTGATGTGATTGGAAAGATTAACCCTAAGTTACTCGTTTGGGATGCGGAGGGAGCTTTTTCTGAATGGGTACGTTCGTTTGGGAATCCGTTGATGGGGGAGGCGTGCCGGATTGCGCTCGTGCCGGAAATAGTTTCGGCTTATAAAACATATCGCGAAAAGATGATTGAATTGGCAAGATGTATGCGAGAGTATGAAGATGAATTGGATGCGAAAGCTCGATCCGAAAATAAACAAGAAACAGGATTGCAAATGGATGATGAATTAGCATTGGATGAGTGGTATGAGGATATTGTGGATGATTTGATTGAGGCAATGCAATATGCGGGCAATTTCTTTGATGTCTGCGAAGTCATAAAACGAGGTCTTGAACGCGCCACGAATATATTGGATCCGCTGGTATTTTCGTATGATTGGATGAAGGAGGCACTCGAGATAATTTGTTGTCGAGAAGACATTCAGACGGAGTACGACCGTGTCCGCACGGTTAAAATAATGGCTGTGCTTGTTGAGCGGAGCCTTTCGTGGGCGACAGCACAACTCAAAGAAACGTCGGTCAATGTAAAACCTGTCATTGATTTGTGGACAGGGTATTTTGGCGATGTGCCGAAAAATGATTTGGAGGAAGAATGCCAAAAGATATTTATTGAAAGTGATGAAGATGGTGACGGCTGGCGTTTTAGCGGAGGGTTCATAGGAGGTATTAGAGATTGTATCGAAGAGACGAAGACGGAATATTTTCAACTCCGTGACGCACAATTGCGTAAAGAGGTAGAGTTGCTCGATGAAGATGTATTTTCAAAGACGAGCCCTTATAAAAAGCTAAGTGACGATATTGAGCGGATATTGGCCGAGTCGCCTTCTCCTGCGCGATATATTTTAATTTGCACCTTTTTTAAGAAGGCGATTGTTGATTTGACACGGAAAAATGATCGTGACATTCCGCGTTACAATTGGTTCTTTCGGGCGCTTTATGGGTTGACGGAAACCCCGATAGTGCTGAAGGATAGCGATGTTCTCAAAATGGCGCGTGCGTTTGCTTCGGTGCTGAAAGCATTTGATCGGTGGGTTGAGTGTCTGCATATAACCATTGGAGCAGATTACCAAGAGGATTGTGTGGTTTGGGATTTGTACGGGTTCAAAAATGGGCAAGATCCCATCGTGTATCTATTCAAGCGGCAAGCAGTGTCTGGCAAGATCGTTTATGATCCGGAGCCAATTGAGGATGTCCTTCAGGGTCTTCGCGAGGCAATGCATCCTCGATATTATAGTGAGATGAGACGACAGGCTGATGCTCGTGAGAGGATGGAAAACGACTCTTTGAGCGGACATAGAAGTTCGGATGAACGGAAAGTAGGTAAAATTGAGGTACATGAGGCTAACGACATGAAAGAGACAAATGCAACGAATCCAAGTGTTAAAATCATTAACAATGGAAATCTGCAGATTGGTAATGATGGAAACATGCAGATTGGTAGCAGTGGAAATATGCAGATCGGCAGTCCTAGTTCGTTTCAGCACCAATCAAAAACAATTGAAAAGAATCAAGCGCGGGGAGCAAAGTCGTCGATTTCGGATAAATTGTTATGGCCGATTTTGTCTTCTGTGATTGCAGGTGTGATTGTTGGCTTGATTATGCTTGCAGTAAAAAATCATTGGTTGTTTTAAAAAAGATGTGTTATGAGCTGGTCGCCGAAAAGAGAGAAACTTGATCCGAAGCAGGCATCGGAATGTCCACCGGCCGTCAGGCCGCTTGCGAAGCAAGTCGCTAGAGTGGTATTGACTTCGTCGTGGCGCAGGACGGGAACTTCTATGTGTCGGGCGAGGCCGAGACGGGGAAGTCGGTCGTACTGGCGCCAGTGCGAATGATGGTATAATTTGAAGCGGAGGTAAAGGATGAAGAAGCTTGAAAAAGAGTTTGGACAAATCATCCAGCGTATTCATCGAGTTGATGATCAAGCCGCTGGAGTAAGGAGGCATTGAATATGGATAATGGGATCGGAATAAAAGAGGAGCATCCTGCTGAACTGTCGGATGCGGTTTCTGTTATCAAGACTGCGATCCTGCAGAGCCAGGCACGTGCTGCGCGTGGGGTCAATCAGGAACAGCTTGCGCTTTACTATGGCATTGGGCGATTCATTTCGGTCAATACGCGCAAGCGGAATTGGGGCGCAGGGATTATAGACGGTATTAGCGAACGATTGAAGGCTGAGTTGCCGGGGTTGCGAGGGTTCGGTACTTCCAACCTAAAGAATATGCGTGTTTTTTATGAAGCGTGGAATATGCTTGAGCCGAATTCGCCAATTCAAATTGGCGAATCGTCGAAAGGAGCGAAAATCGGCGGTCTGATGGCGAAAACTGGTGAATTAGAGGCCGATGACGGGATTTCGGCAATTCGGATTGCCGAAATTCGCCAATTGGAATTGACGAACTTACCAAACTTTCCCCTTGCCGAGTTCTTAAGCATAGGGTTCACCCATCACATAAGGATCATTGAGTCGACAAAATCGTTGGATGAACGTTTGTTTTACATTCGGTATTGTCACGACTACAAGACCCATGCGGAAGACCTGCCAATAATTATCAAGCGGCAGAGACCGTATGAACATCAGGATAAGCTGCCAAACAATTTCGTTCAGACGCTGCCGGATTACAAGCAGGCGTTTCGTGCCATGCAGATGTTCAAAGACGAGTATCTTCTTGACTTCATCAACGTCGAGGAACTCGGCATGCGTGACGAGGAGGTTGATGAAAGGGTCATCGAACAAAGCATTGTCCAGAACGTTAAGAAGTTCATCATGACGTTCGGACGGGGCTTTTCTTTTATCGGCAATCAAGTGCATTTCGACAAGCTGGGTCATGACCATTGGATTGACCTTCTCTTCTACAACCGTGATTTGCGTAGGACTGTTGTTTTTGAGCTCAAGAAGGGGAGGTTCAAGACGGCTTATCTAGCGCAATTGAGTTCCTATCTGCGCATTCTAAACGACGAAGACCGCCGCGAAGGAGAAGAAGCACCAATCGGCATCATACTCTGCAAATCAGTCGACCGTCCTTATGTTGAATACATTATGCAGGACTTTCGTCAGCCGATGGGCGTGGCGACCTACAAGACTGCGGACGAAATTGATCCGGATCTGCTCAAGGCGCTGCCTCCGAAGGAAGAATTGGAACGGTTGCTTGAGCCCGATGATACTGGAGGAACAGACCCCATTGGTGGAGTAGGAGTAGAAATGGTGGAGTAGAGAGTATGGCGATGCCGCAGAGAGACGATCCTCCTTCGCGCTGCGCGCTACGGAGGACAAGTACGATAGAGGCGATCAAGCGACTTGACGCCTTGCTTGAGTATGCCGTCATGCATGGTGACGAGGAAGAGGCCGAACGCATCCGCGAAGAACTGCGCAGGCTGACGGATGAAGTTTGACGGCAGATTGCGTTTGAAGATCGCGGCAGTGTGGTATAATTTCAACGTGAGCGAGGAAGGAGTGAAGATGGCAACGAGAAAGACAAAAGTGGATAAAAAGGTTGCAACTAAAAGTCTGTCGGCAGAAGTTACGCCGACATACGACGCATTGGTTTCGACAATCGAAAGTCTTGTCCGAGACGCACGT
>SUVZ01000146.1 GCA_015061765.1 Lentisphaerota bacterium | reverse complement strand
GCGCTCCGCCACGGCGGCTGTAGCGGCATTCAATCCGCACAAGCCGCTCTCCTCGATTTCCGCAAGTCGCATGACTGCCATTTCGCGGCGAAGCCCCTTGGCGATGCCGGTATCAATGGCGGTGCGGTAGAGCGCCGCCGCATGCGCCTTGTAGAGTTCGGAGTCGGTCGATTCGTAGCTCCACCAGAAATCCGCCGCTTTGAGGGCGTTGCAGTCCTTCGCCGAAGCCGGGTCAAGCTCGTACTTCGCGGCAATGTCGCCGAGCTTGGCAAAGATCGGAAGAGCCTTCGGCCAATCTCCAAGACCCACGTGGCATTCGGCGAGTCGGCGTGCGAAGACGGGGTTTTCCGGGTGCGCCGTGGCGTCGAGGTCAGCGGCGGCTAAGCGCTTACGGTACTTCACCCTGCGCTGGGCGTCACGGAAGATGGCCAACACCTTCGGCGCCTTCGAGCCCGCCACGCGGCGCATCTCGCTGTTGACGATTTCGATGATAACCTCCGGCGGCAGGTCGGCGATTTCGCCGCGCATGCGCAGGAGTGTCGCGGCGGCGGAATCGTAGTCGCCGCTGCGCGCGTAGAGCCGGAACGCGCCTTGGAGAAGCAGATATTTGCCTGCCTCGGTCTCGGCCTTATCCGCGAGGGCAAGATGCCCGGCGGCCACATCGCCGGCGGTCTTCTTCTTGGCCTTCAAGTCGCGAAGGTCGTCGGCGGTGATTTCCTTCACAATCCGCTGCGCCTCCACGAGCTGCTTCTTCGTGGGCATGGCCCATGCCGACGCCGCCAGAGCGAGCGTCAGTCCAACCGCCGCCACTAGTTTCACCAGTCTTCTCGCCTTTGCCATCTTTGCCGTTGCCTTTCTGCTTTGTGCCTTGTAAAAAAGTTCCCGCATGGGTTCTCTTCCAAGGCGACTGGTATGCCCAAAGGGAAACGCATGCGGGAACAAACCTGCATGCAGGTCTGCACTCGCAGACGCGAATCCCTTTTTCGAAGATTACCAGTCTTTTGGAAGATCCGCCAAACGCCGCGAATTGTACCATATCCCCGTCACCGGTTCAATGGTCGATCCAGACGCCGTTCCCTTGAGCAACCAGCCGCCGTAAAGGATATACGCAGGAAACGAGGCGGGATTACACTTTGTGGGCAGAAATATCAGTAGTAGGTTATCACAAGATTTGACGAACAGCCCTGAAACGCCGCCGTCGAGGTTACCTTTGCTTTTAACGCACTTGGCACTCGTGCCGTAGTCAATCCCGTACAGTTTTGAAACACATTTTGACCAAGATACGTCACACTTGACGGTATCTCTATGCTAGTCAATGCACTACATCCGCTAAAAGCATATCCGTAAATGGACTCCAGTCCTTCCGACATCGTTACCGTATCAAGATCTTTACAGCTGACAAATGCCTGTCCCCCAAGATATTTTACGCTTGGTGGTATCGTGATGCTTGTCAAGCCACTTGTTCCGAACGCATTATTTTCTATGCCCGTCACACTGTTGGGGATTACGACGTTCTTCAAGTTGCCGCACCCCCAGAACACGCCGCTTCCAATGCTTGCAACCGTATTGGGCAAGGATACCTCCGAAAGGCTGCTGCATCCGTAAAACGCATTCTCCTCCAAAACCTTCACTCCTTTTGGTACGGCAATGCGTTCCAAGGCACTGCACCCATAAAAAGCCCAACTGCCAATCTCCACCACGCCATTGCCGAAAGATACAGACTCCAACGCCGAGCAATTCTTGAATGCCGCCTTGCCAATATTCGTAACGCTATTTGGAATCACTACTCCTGTAAGTTCCCGGCAACTAATGAACGTAGAGTTGCCGATCGACTTGACAGCCAATCCATTCAAGGTCGATGGGATCTCTACTTTCCCTGATGCATCTGACACCCCCGTGATTGTCACTCCATTACCGGACACGGTATATGCCCAAATACGATCCATGGATTCAGCGACTAACCAATGTGCATAATATGTAACATTGCTGGTTACTCGCGTCAATGCCGATACTCTTGTACCATCTTTCGCATCGGTGAACCATCCGTCGAATTCATATTCCCCATAAACAGGTGTAGGTAGCTCTCCTATCTCTGTGTTGTATGCAACAGACCTTGTCAATGTATCCACGCTACCTCCGTTGGCGTCGAATGTCACTGTGTAATAGTTAGCCGTCCAGCTCGCATAGAGTGTTTGCGAAAAGGTTTTTGTGAAAGTCGTGTTCGCTGTCACTTTTATGGCTCCGATCACATACGGTCCGCCATCTGCCGTCGTGTACCAGCCGTTGAAGGTGTAACCTGTGCGCGTAGGCGTGGGCAGCGTACCGTAGGTTGAATCGTATGTAACGGTCTTGGACGTTGTCGTGACATTGCCGTCGTTCGCATCGAAAGTAACAGTATAGGTGTTGGGCGTCCAATGAGCATACAGCGCATGTGCGCCGTCTGCGGTTACAATGGTTTCAGGTGTCACCAGCGTGCCGCCGGATGCCGCCGTGTACCAGCCGGCGAATGTGTAGCCTTTGCGTATGGGAGTGGGCAAGGCTCCGTATGCCTCGTCGCAATCGACGGTTTTCTGGTTCTCCGCGCCATCAAGGCTACCGCCTCCATTGAGATTGAACGACGCGACAGGGACGTCTCCGTAGGCATCCCGCATCGTCACGCGCATGAAGAACGATTCGGACATATCGGCTTTGGGACCGGCGATTACGGTGATCTTGCCATCATTCGGCGTGCCAAAGGAGAAATCGACATTGTCAGGGGAGAACTCGCCATTGAGCGACGCAGCTCCCTCCACGCCGAATATCTTGGCGAGATTCGCCGCCGTTGCGGCATCACCGATGTCAACACCGTTGACGCCAACCTCAAATGAGAATCTGCCGGAAGCGTGCGGGTCAAACGAAACGATGGACAGATCGTTTTTCCTGAACTTCTTCGAAATCAGCGAAGACACGTCAAGTGCATACGAAAGCCAAGCCTTTGGCGCGTCCTTCACCGCCTGACGGTCCAAACCATGACGCAGAACCCACGCGCGATAGGCGTCGTAGTTCGCCTTGCCGACGATGTTCGCAGCGAGATTCGCATCGGCGGAACCGTCAAGGGCATCTGTGACTTCCGCGTCTGATGCAATGGCAGGAATCGGGTCTTGGTGGATTGTCACACTGCAAGTTACGCTTTTCGTAATCCCGTTTTCGGAATACGTTGCTCTTATTGAAAGTGGATTTACTGGCGGCACCGCCGACACGGCGAGTACGCCATTATCCGAACCGATTGCCGCCGCACCGCCCGTTGTGGTTGCGATCGACCAAGTCGCAGCGATCTCCCGCTCTGAACCATCAACATAGCGCACCCTGCAAATATAAGTGCTGCGGCTTCCCGTAAGCAATTCACTTTCGCCTGAAATCGTCAACGAGGAAATGGCCAGCGGATTCCAGGAAATGTCATCCAGCCACACTGCGAACGAATGTGCCGCATCCACATCATCGTCACCACTTCGCACAGAGCGCCAGACGATTTCATGCGTCTGCCATGTCGTGATCTTATATGTGACATTCGTCCAATCGCAATCGCCGACGACATCTGCGACCACCGCGCCGTCAACGGCAAGCTGGAAGCCGGAATTGCCATCCGCGGAGGTCTTGACCCAAAATGAGAGCATCCCGGCTCCATGTACCAATGCCGTCAGTTCGCCCGTCTGGTTCGGCTGGAGTGCGCCAGATTTCATGGAGAACGATCCGTCATGCGAGGTCCAGCGGTCAACCGTCCACGGCACATCGCCGCCCATGGAATATGCCATGCCGGAATCGCCCAACGCCTCATTCGCCGTGATTGGAGCACGTATCGTCATGGCCTTTGAGCCGGCGACGGTTACGCCGTTCTCCGTGTATGAGGCATTGACGACGACCGTACCGCCGGATCCGCATTTCATGAAGCCGTCTTCGTCAATAGTGGCATCACCGGCAATCGTGACATTTGGTTTGATCGTTCGCGTGATTCCGTCGGCATAGGTTGCAGTGAACTCGACCTCCACCGTATCGCCGGCGCACAGCAATTCCTGCCCGGTTGAAATCGACAACGATGTTGGCTTTGCAAGAACCGAAACCGATTTTGTGTCCGCCCACGATTTCCCGTCGACAGTGCAAACTGCAGCTATGACAACGTTTCCTTCTGCGACACCGGCGGCGAGCGTACCGCTCGCGTCGACGCTTGCCGCCGTTCCCTCTGCGACGCTCCATACGACATTTTCTGCGACAGAAACCGTTCCGTCCGAATATAAAACATGCCCCGTAAACGTTGCCGTTTCGCCGGCAAGAATGGTGTCGTCGCCCGCAATCTCAAAACCGGTCGCGACAGCGGGGCATGCCTGCGTAATGGTACACACTTCGCCTGCTACGATAATGCGCCCGACACGGGGCTCGCTGCCGACATTCTCCGCAAGAGTGTATGTTACGGTTCCATTGCCGGTTCCACTTTGTCCGCCTGTTATCGTAATCCAATCCGAATCGGCGATCGCCTCCCAATAATCGTCTGTCACATCTTCGGTCTCGACCGTTATCGTCCCTCCGGGCATATTCGACCTGGCCGTGATGCTTTTCGGTGAAACGGACAGTTCGAAATCCCTCTGATAGACATAAAACTTCCGGCCGGATACCGTTACAGCACCGATACGCGACTGCAACGACACGCCCTGTCCCATTTCCGTCACGTCCAACTCCATGTCAGTGCTGCCATAACCTTCTTCGTCAATCGCATACAACCATGTGTCTGGATAATCCTCGACTATCCAGTGCGTATCTTCATCATCGGCTTCGATTGGAACGTAAAGGGTTTCACCGTCGTAAGCGGCAAAGATCGGATTGTACGGAACGCTTATCCCGGAACGGCGCTGAACGATTGTGACCGGTACCCCCGCAATCATCACTATGCCTTGGCGGTCGCTTGTCTCGGGATTTTTCCCTATTGTCAAAGTGACTTCCGCAGTTCCTTTTCCGGAAGCGGGGCTTGCGACAATCCAATCGACAAGGGGGGCTGTCGTCCATTCGATGTTCCTGGTCGGAAGCGTCAGTTTTATCGTACGCGTATCGCCACGCGACGGACATTCAAGCAACGTTTCAGAAAGCGAAGGTGTTGCGACCCCTTGCGTAATCGTGAACTTCCGCGTCAAAGGCTTTTCCCGATTGTAGATTTCATTGATCTGGTCGGTGGTCAAGCACGAGGTGAAGGTCTTGATGTCGTCAAAGACGATCTTGCCTCCGTTGCCGTATGCGCACCATGAATCAAGGCAGAAATAACGGTAGTCACCGGCAAGCGCCACATTGCCGATGTCCTGTCCGTCAAGATAAAGCGTCATCTTCGAGCCATTCGACGTGACTGTAAGCATGTGCCACTTCCCAAGTTTCAGCTTGTCTCCGCCAAAGTCCGCCGACTTGACCGAGTTCTCGACAAAACTGAAACCATTTGACGATACCTGCAACTTATAGGCATCCATGCCAAGGTCAAGTTGGGCGGAACGAAACACGTTCCACTTTTCCCCGCCACTACTCGGCGGATACACATATCCGATGAAAGTTGTTTGGCCGCTCATCCTTGAAAAACATAAGACATCCAATGTCGCATCGTGTATCTCATCCAATTTCAACCACAATGTGTACGAACAGGCGTCTAAATGCATGACATCCGGACTTATTCCGCAATCCCAATATTTGATTTGTTGTGGATATAGATGCATAATGTATGCGCGATACGCGTCATGCATCGGGATCATGGAATTAAGGCTTTTCGCACATAGTGAGGCCTCGTTCCAAACTCTGCTTACCCAATAGTAGTCGTAGTAGGGTCCTTGTCGTATTGAAAAGTTGGCCAGAAATCGTATCCCATGCACCGGTTCCATCACATCCCCCGACAAAGCACGATGATGCAGGCCATCACGCCCGGCCGTCACAATCACATTCGATACAGACAGGATTTCTTCCGTGCCGTCTTCCTTTCGTACGCGGAACCGATCCATCGGTGCGTGACTGTAGAGTGACGCATATGCATCTCCAGACTGGGCCGGAATTCGCGGCGCATCAGGCGGCATATTCAGCATTTCCGTATAGTTCAACGGACGGTTCCAGAAGTAATGCGCTACCGAAGAGGCATCGCCCTTCACAAGCCAATCTTCCGACGGCTTTGTCGTATGCCTGTAATTCGTAATCCGCAGCGAGTGATTGTCGGTGTGCAGCAAGCGATACTTGCCGCAGTCATGTGTACCGCCGTAGATTGCCGTATTTGTCGGCGTTGTGACGAGAAACAGATCGTACGTGACATTGGTCGCCACAGGGAAACCAAGGTCAATTATGTTTCCGTCAACATCGTCAAGAACGAGCCGGTTCTGGAATTCCTGTACGTAAAGCGTGGCAGTTCCGTTGTTGAGATCGAAAAGCCTGTTGAGCGCATTGGTCTCGGTGACATAGAACCACACACCTTCGGTACAGCCTGCGACATCTGCATCGCGCACATCTGCATCGTTGAACGCAGTCCACCCCAGCCAATTCTCGCCTTTCCATTGCGTCAAACCGCGGGAGATGTCAATCTCGGGATACGGCACCAATGCCGACACCTCGATTTCCGCAGTACGTTCCTGCAAGGTTGGATTTGCGCTCACGACATAACCCAAAGTACCCGAACCTGCGCTTGCAGTATCCGAAGTGACCCGAATCCATGGCGCAGAGCTCTGTGCCGTCCATGACATGTCCTGTGATGCCGCTATCGCAAAATTGGATATGCTCGTACCGTATGCAAATGCGGCAGAAGCCGGATCGAGCGATAAGACATAGTCTGTCGTTCCAAGCTGCTTTACGATAAGTGTTGCAGAATTGACCGTAAGTGTCGCCGTACGTGCGAGAACGCTCCTGTTCTCGGCAATGTAGATATGGTTCGTGCCGGAACCGATGCCTGCGCCGGATGTTGTTATTCGCATCCATTCGGCGTCCGATTGCGCGTTCCATCCCAAATCCGGATTCTCCGTCACCACCGAGATATCAAGTTCCTGGGCGGAATGCGGCAAGGTGATCGCGGTTTCGGGCACGAGCCAGACCTTGTTTGCATCGGGATCGACAATTTCGGCGCCGCTTTGGATAATCGTGAAACTTTGGCCTGCTATCGTGAGCGTGGCCCTGCGTTCGGTCTCTTCCGTATTTTCGTCAACGCTGTAGTAAACCGTCTGATTGCCGTCCCCGGAGGTCGGATGCACGGTCACCCAATCTGAATCAGATTTTGCCGTCCATGAAATTTCCCGCGCCCCGTCCGTAGCCGGATCGATCAAAAAGGAGACTTGCCCCTCCGCCACCGTTCCTGCCGCTGGAATTGAAACAGAACCGGACGGAGAAAGCGATGCGCCATAACCGGCCTGTGTAACGGTATAGGTCAAGCCATTGATAAAAATATGCCCGGTTCTGGCGTCAGTCGAATAGTTATGCGACACCTTGAAGGTGGCAGGAGCAGAACAATCCCTATACGACCTTCGACGAATATTGATCCAACCGCCATCGGCAACGGGCGCGTCGGTCGTGGCCGTCCATGCTTCATCACCGGTCAACTTGATTTCAAACACTTCAGTCGTATTGTCCTTCTGGACTGCTCTGGCAGATGCTTGCCCCTCGGCAAAATCAATCGCCCCAAAAGACAAGCATGGAGCAACAATGCAAAGTGCAACTGCAAATACCCTATTCCGTTTCATCTTATCGCCTTTCGTCTAGGTTGCGGGAATAATACATGGCCGTATCACCGTTTTTGGTGATGCATGAACAACAACAATCATCCCGCACGAGGTCGAAGACCACGCGGAATGCCTCGGCAACCGTGTTGACTATTATGTTTTCCCTCATTGCGCATATCCCTTTCGGAGATTACCAGTCTTTCGGAAGAACTGCGCTTTACCGGCCAAGCCGTTTCTGGCTTTGGCCAAGTCGTCGCGCATCTACCACATCCATGTGGCAGAAACAATCGCCTTGCGGATTGCGGTATCTTCCGGCAAACTCGTCGCCATCAAGGATATACGCAAGGCGACGGCGGAAATTACGGCGGCGATGCAAAAAATTCAGCTGAGGCGCCCAAGCGCCTTGAGCATGGCGGAAAGCATGCCGTTTGGTGAAAGGTCTCCGGCCCATATCTCTTCGGCATGGCGCAGGACGTATTCGTTGCACCAGGAGGCGACTTTCTTGTTGAGGCGCGAGCCGGGCGGCCGTGCCGCACTTCAGTCGGCATATTCCGCCTCAAGCGCGGCAATCATGCGCCCGATGCGCAGCTTGATCTGTCCGATATGGTTCTTCGTGACGCCAAAGCGTTCGGCGACTTGGTCGATGGGGAGCTCTTCAAGTACGTATGCGCGGTAGAT
>SUVZ01000145.1 GCA_015061765.1 Lentisphaerota bacterium | reverse complement strand
AAGTTCTGTGGGAAAATGGAAAATGCGAGAATTTTTCTGACGGAGTGAATCTTCACCAATTGGGTGTCGCTTGTATGGTGTTGCAAAAATGAAAATAACTTTCAAAAAACATAAAAACACTGTTTTCTCTGCGCCTTTGCGTCTCTGCGTTAAAAAAGAACCCGCTCTACTGCCGAATCTAGGATAAAAGTAAGGCGATTTATAATCAAAGCCGAAAAGCCGAGCCATGCGTTTATTATATCACAGTAACGATTATGGACACCGTATATCGAGGTGCATGTCGGGGTGACTTGACTTCTGTGACTACATTTTATACAATTCACGGCCTTTGGAAGAATTGTAGGCCATGACCAAGAAAATACCATTCAGAATTGACAGATCCAGACCGCATTCGCTTGTCCAGCAGATGACGGATTCGCTTCGTGATGCGATTGAGTCTGGATATTATCGGCAGGGAGAGCAGTTGCCGACAGTTCATGAGTGGACCCGAGAACTGGATGTTTCGATTCGCGTCCCGGAAGGGGCTATTGCCAATCTTGCGAAAGAGGGCCTTGTGGTGACGCGTCCCCGAAAAGGGTGCATGGTTCTGCCGCAAAGAGGACATCGAATCTGGCGTGGACATGTGCTGTTTGTCCGTCCCTTGAAATCATGGAGCAACGTTATCAGAGAGGAAGTGCTGTCTGCAGAGGAGAAACTGTCGCGTGAGGGATATCTGGTTACTATGGTGGCCGTCAGGAAGGATGATCAAGGGGAGTACGATTTAGGGCCGCTGAAGAGTGAATTGCGCAGGAGCATCAGTCTTGCGGTTGTGTTCGGCAATCAGCCGACAATACTTGAATGTATTGCAGATGCGCAAGTGCCATTTGCGTATGCTGATGGAGGCTCGACAACAGATCCCTTCAAGGGAAGTGCGGTGCATCTTGATTTTTCGAGAAACAAGGCTTTCGGCGACTTCGTGGCCCATTGTGTCCGTGCCGGAATGGAGCATGTCTGCGTTGTAGGAAAGGCGGGCATTGATTCTCCGGTCGCTTCACTGCTCAAGGATGTCGGCATCCGTGTTTCGCGCATCGAAGTGGATGCTGAGTTTGGAATTGAGCGGGTGGACAATCTGGAGCGGGAAACCTGCCGGGCGATAGACGGCATGTTCGACAAGTACGGCTTTAAATGGCTGCCGGATGTCATTTTCACTGAAGACGACTATCAGGCGACCAGCGCGCTTTTCTCGTTACTGTCGCACGGGGTCAAAATGCCTGATGACGTCCGCTTCGCAACAACGAAGAACTACGGCAATGGGCCTGCCATGTCAATTTCGCTCACATGCGTAGAGTTCAACCCTGTTGTGGCAGGTGCGACTATAGCTCAGGCGGCGGTGGATTATCTTGAGGGAAGGGAGTGTCTGAGCGATGGTACTTCCGCCTCCAGATATGTAATCGGGGATACTTTCCCGGATATCGGATCAATTTCAAAAAGAAAGGAAGAATAACCATGATACGAGAGAATGCATTAGGAAGAAATAGCTGCCACTGTGTCGGACTTCGATATATCGGCAAGTTTTTGATGCCGATTGTATCGGTGTGCTGTTTGCAGACTTGGGCGGAGGAAGAGCAGGGGTTAGTTTTCCAAGGCAGCAACTATGGTGCAACCAATGTTTTGGCCGAGTCCGGAACCTATATGGCCTCGGGCGATTCCACTACGCTTGGCGCATTGCAGGTGACGGCCTCGCCCGTGACATTCGATTTCTCGGCGAATCCGTCGCACAAGGTGGTTTTTGACGGTACCGCTCCCGATGATGTATTTTCGGTCCGGACAAAAAAGGCCAATGTCGTTTTCAATGGAGGCGAATGGGATGCGCAAGGCGCTGGTTCGATTTATTGCGGAGGGAAATTGGATGATGTATCCTATGGGGAAAACAACGTATCGCTTTACAACTGTGTTTGGACGAATCTCAACCGCGTGTACGTCGCACGCAACGTGAAGAAGTGCGTACTGACGCTCGACGACAATTCCCGAGTGTATGCGCAGCGGTGCTTCCTTATGTATTCGGGAAGCAATACCGACAGCGAGCTGAATGTTTTGGGCGGCAGCGGATTGTATCTCACTTCCGATTCGACCACAGCGTTCTATACCGACAACGGCAACGGATCACAGGCCCATTGCGGGAAAGTGACAGTATCCGGAGAGGGCTCCACAATAGATGCCAAAGATGACCAATTTATTGTCGGAAACGTCTCCAGCGACCATCTGCTGGTCGTTTCCAACATGGCATCCGTTGTTGTGGAAACATTAATGGTAGGCAACGCTCTGACATCCACCGGATCGCAGGTATTGGTTGCGGACGGTGCTACGCTTACGGCCGGAACTGTCAATATCCAGAATACCGGATGCGGCATGACCGTTTCCAATGCGACACTGGAGGTCGGTTCATTGAAAGTAGGCGTTGCCGCCAGAAACGGAGGCTTGTTTGTGCTTTCGGGAAGCGATGCCAGCATTGATTGCCGTTCGACAGATGAAGTGGACGTGTTTGCTTCCGGAGCCACAAATGCGGAGTTCCGTATCGAAAACGGAGCCTCGTGGACCTTGGGCGTCACATTGAGAAGCGCCATCACAGCCACCAATTCCGTTTTCAGGATCGCGGGGGGCAATCTGTGTCTTAAAGAAAAGAACGAGGACGACAACAGTACCGGCACATTGGATTTCGGCCCTGGCACGAGCGATAGCAATCCCGCATTTTCCGTGGGCAACAGATTTGAAGTCTGCGATGGCGGAACTTTCCGTCTTCGCCGGATAAGGCTCAATGGACATGGGAATGAATTTGTCGTTTCCAACGCAACCGTCACGTTTGACACGGAGTCAAATAGCGAAAACCAAATACGCATTGGGTATAAAGCCCCAAAATGGAATGATGATCCCTGGGTGAACATGGATTGCGCGCTCGTTTTGAAGGGACGCAGCCCGAGCATAGTCGCACCTCAAACGGAATTGCGTATTGACGAAAACTCAGCTCTGAGATTTGAAATACCTGCAGAGGGTTACGATGCAATACCGCTTTTTGTAAATAAGTTGAACTTCGGTGCCGGCATGGGCAAAATAGAGGTGGACTGCGAGGCATTCATGCACAAAGGGGGAAAGCTTACGCTGGCAACGGTTGAAGCCAGCAAAGGTTTGACCTCCGATGCTGCAAAAGCGTTGATCGAGACGGCCCGAGAGACACTGCCGGAAGGGTGCACATTGACCGTCGAGAACAAAAGCCTCGTGCTCAGGTGCCCGAGAAGGCGTTTTGTTTTCAGCATTAGATGAGTGAAGAGTAAAGAGAGAAGAGTGAAGAAAGAGAGAATGATGAAATATATGTGTCTTGCAGCCGTTGGGCTTATGGCGGCGTCGGGGTTTGCATTTGAAAAGACTCCGGCGGCGCATACGGGAGAAGCCATTCAAGCCGCCATTGATGCCGTCCACAATGCCGGCGGCGGCAATGTGCGGCTCGAACGCGCGGTCTATCCCAGCGGAACGCTCTATCTGAAATCGAATGTCACGCTCATAGTTCCTGAAGGGGCTGTCATTTTGGGCGGCGATAATGCCTCGTGCTATGACGATGTGATCGACAGCCGCATCGGGAAGAGTCCGGAGAAGTCGAACAAGGTTTTCATTTCGTGCCTCTTTCAGACCAATGTTTGCATAACCGGCGGAGGTGTCATAGACGGGCAAGGCCCGGGATTCTATGATACCAACACTACGGCGCGGATGTATGCCAAGCCCAAGGCTCCGCGCACCCGCATGATTCAGTTCGTCGGTTGCCGTAATGTCCGTTTCTCGGATATCACGTTCAAGGATAGCCCTGGATGGACGTGCTGGATGCGCATGTGCGAGAATCTCGAATTCGAGCGCGTGAAAATCCATGCCGACCAGAGGATGATCAACAACGACGGTTTCCACATCGACGGGTGCAGAAAGATCCGCATCCGCAACTGCGATCTGCGCACGGGCGACGATTGCATTGTCATGCGATCCATCGTCAGCCCGAACGGCGACAGTGCGCTTTGCGAGGATATGATTGTTGAGGATTGCACTCTTTCGAGCAATTGCCAGGCAATCAGGCTGGGGTGTCCTTCTGACGGAACGATAAGGAACGGCATCTTCCGGCGGCTGAAAATCGGCGGATTCAACGGTATCGTGTCCGTAAATCCGGTACGGTATCTGCAGGATGGCGACCATGGCAATCTCGCGATGGAGAATATTCTTGTCGAAGATTGCGACATTGACGTCAAGTCCGGCCCACTGACGTTTCTTGTCGAGCCAGGCATAAAGCTCAGATCTTTCGGCAACACTACATTCCGAAACCTGAAAATCAAAGGTTCGCGCCCGATCCGCATTCAGGGAAACGGCTTTACGCAGGTTGAAAACATCCGGTTTGAGAACGTTAAAGGCGAGATTCAGAATCCTGAGGCGATTAGCGTCAACTCCGCCAAAGGGATTGTCTTTGACGGCTTTGAGGTTGCGACTTCCATGCCGAAGGAAGAGAAGCTGTCGGTGAACACGACTGACGGCTGGGAGCGCGTGCGGTAAGCGCGATTGTAATTCTGTTTATTAGAAGGAAAGATTGATAAAATGCAAAAACAAGATAGAAGGTTTTGGGACCGTGCGCTGTATGCCTGTTTGGTTGGTGTAGTGGCTATTGCCTCTGTTCAAGGGGCGAAGGCTCGAGAGGTTAAGGTATCGTCGTTCGGATTCGATCCCGAGGATTCCACACGCTTCATTCAGGCGGCGATCGATTCCGGGGCGGAGAAGGTGATATTCGACAAGATGCCGTCGCCTTGGGTTTCGCTTCCGCTGCGTGGAGCTTCAAAGCAGGAATTGTTCTTTGAGCCCGGTGTGGAACTCGTCGCAAAGAAGGGGGCGTTTCTCGGCAAGGAAGAGGCTCTCATTACGTTCAGGGATGCCGAAGATGTTTCACTCGTGGGCCATGGCGCTACCTTGCGCATGCACAAAAGCGATTATTTCCAGCCGCCGTATGAAAAATCGGAATGGCGCCATGCGTTATCGATCCATTCGTGCAGGCGTGTGAAGATTGAGGGTCTTGCAATCCGTGATTCCGGCGGAGATGCGATATATATCGGACGCAAGGGACGCCGTAAAATGCCGTACTGCGAGGATGTGGTCATAAGGGATGTCCTTTGCGATGGCAACAACCGGCAGGGAATAAGCGTGATTTCGGTGAAGAATCTTCTCATCGAGCGTTGCAAATTGAACAATACATCTGGAAGCAATCCGCAGGCGGGAATTGATTTCGAGCCGAACTCCTGGTCGGATCTGCTGCAGGGGATAGTCATGCGCGACTGTGAAGTCAATGGCAATGCCGGAAGCGGAATACATTTCGCGCTTCACAAAATGAGGTCTCGTTCAGTTCCGGTTGATGCTTTGGTTGAGAATTGCAGTGTCGACGGAAATTCCAGAAATTATTCTTTTTCCCAGCATGTGTTTGACGGGGATTGTGTGGGCGGCAAGGTTACGGCTCGCAATTGCGTATTCAAGAATGCGCTGTATGCCGGTATTTATTTTAATCAGAAAATCCCTAGATCCACATTCTTCAAGTTTGAGAACTGCAGGCTTGAAAACAACTGCACAAAAGTTCCTGAGTATCCCGACATCAGCTTTGCAACATCCAGCAGAATAATAGAACAGCCAGAAGAGGTCGATTTCGGCGACCTGACGGTTGTTTCGCCGGTGGAGCGCGAATGCGTTAAATTCCTGTATGCCGGCTGGAATACGCAGGCGGTGAAGACGGTGACGGGTAAGGTGGTTCACAAAACGCCGTCGGGAGTCAAGGAAATCGTATTTGATGATGCCGGACGCAAGGCGTTTGCCCCTGTACGCAAGGCTGGGCCGGTTCATGTGGTTTTGGATTGTTCGGATGTGCAGGTGGTTGACGAGGTGCCGGGAAAGATGCTGAAACTTCCGGAGCTAGGTCTGCGCGAGAGAATGAACTACGTATTCTATGCCTCGAAAGCAGGCGACTGCAATTTCAGAACAAAGTTTTCTAGACTGAGAAGGTCGAAAGGCTCGATGGATAAGGTGGCGGTCACTCCCGTTGCCGGCGGTGAGACGGAGATTTTCCGCTTGTCGAAAAATTGCGAAGAACTTGTTGTGACCGTTCCTGCCGCCGGGTTCTACAAGATGTCCATCCTTGCCACTAAGCGCAATGTGTTTACGCTTACCCATGCAGATGTGCCGGTGGCCATTCTTTTGGATAGCGACATTCCGCAGGACATAAGTTCATCGCTCGGCAGTTTCTATTTCTATGTGAAGAAAGGCGAAAGCTTCCGTTTTTATGTTTCAGGTTCCTCGTATGAAGAGCGTGTAAACTTGATGCTTCGCGATTCCGAGACGAAAGATGTATGGGACAAGGAAAATATTCTGTTCCCGGAAGTTGTGACGTGTACGGCCGAGTCGGATGGTCTTTGGTCTGTCAAGACGCGCAAGCCGTCAAGAGGATTCCTTGAAGACTATTCGGTGGATCTGCTCGATTTGCAGCCGGTTCTCTTCCTGAGCGCCAAGCGATACTGGAAGAGCAGATAGGAACAGATAGGAATGTAAAAGCAATCTCATGTGAAATGGGAAAGGCGGTTTAAAGATAATGAAGTTCGTTGCATCCATGGCGGCTTTGGGTGTGTCGTTTTCTGCTCTTGCGACGCCGTACAAGTTTGCAGATCCATTCTGGGGGACTGCTCCTGCGGCGCCTCTGAAGTCTGAAGGAATGGCGCGTGGATGGAGCTGGGAGAAGGCCCAGATAGGCAATACGCATCCAGGCGCAGTCCGTCCTTTGGGATGGGTCAGCGTCTGTGCGTATTCCGGGGCGTATTCAAGCGGCTATGGCCGGCATAACTGTTCATCCGACGGCCCGACACCGGAACTTTACGACCGCAAGGTCGCTTGGGGATTTTCGCATTTCCACAACAGCGGCACAGGGTGGATTGGTTCGTTCTACAACTATTTTCTTTTCAAACCGTTTGCGCCCGGCTGCGACGCTACGCGAATTTCCGATCTTGTCGACGAATGTGCGGGGCCCGGTTATTATGCGGCGACCCTCAAAGACTACAAAACGTCGTTCGAGCTTACGGCGGCGTCGCAGGCTGCGTGCCATCGCTACCGTTTTCCCGGCGGCAAAGGCATTATCCGCATAGACACTACAGCCTGTGGAATTACGCGTACGATAGGTGTAAGGAACTATAACGAGAAGATCACGTGGGGATCGGTCACTAAGGATTCGCCTAACGCCTGGCACGGGTATAATTTTGTCAAAGGTGTCAATCTGCGCTTTGACCTTCGCATCAAGGGAAATGTGGTTTCGGCAAAAAACGATGCCGGTGTGATCGAACTGGTCGTCGATGGCGAAGAGGCGGAATCGGCAATCGGCTTTTCGCTTATCTCGTCTGCAGAGGCGAATTCCAGGGTTGAAGATGCGGTCAAGAAAGGGTTTGATGCTGTTCGGAAAGAGGCGAAAGAGGAATGGGCGGCGCAGCTCGATCGCATCCGTGCCAAATTCGCGACAGAAGATCAGGCCAAGGCGTTCTACGGTGCGCTGTATCAGTCGCTTGTGAAGCCGTGCGATTACGGCGGCGGCTTTGTGGACTTCACTACACTTTGGGATACCTACCGCACGGAAATGCCGCTTTTGATGTCCTTCTCTCCCAAGGCGCGTGAACTGGCTCTTTTCATGATTGGCATAATCGAAGCGAACGGACGCTTCCCCATCCAGTATTCGATGACAAGCAGCCTGACCTCAAATTCAGGGCAGGCGGCGGCGTTGTCGGCTTATGTGCTTTGCGACGCCTTCTTCCGCGGCGCTTTGACGGCTGAGGATTATCCTCGGCTCAAAAAGGCTCTCGAGAGCGAGATCTCCTCTGTGCAGTTTGAGAACAGGTCTACATCATTCGTCCTTGATTACGTGGGCGCTTGCAATGCGGCATCCGAAGTGGCGGCAAGTTGCGGCGACAACTCGTTCGCGTCAAAGATGAAGGAGAAGGCTCTTCGCTGGAAAGATGTGTACGATGCGAAAACAGGACTTGTTTTGGAGAAGGGGAAGTTCTATGAGGGCAACAACTGGAATTATTCGTTCCGTCCACATCCGTACATGCGAGACCGTGTCGCTTTAGCCGGCGGCGCAGAGCGGTTCAATGCGCTTCTGGATAAATTCTTCTGCGTCGGCTATGAACCCGATCCCAATGAGCCGGTTCAGCCTAATCGACGTAAGGGAATTGCCGATTCCATGCCGGAGTTCACAAGGGAGCGCCCGTTGCGTCCCGGACATTTTGAAGGCTTGTGCAATGAGACCGATATGGATACCCCTTATGCCTATCTTTGGTGTGGCCGCTCCGATAGGCTTGCCGAGGTTCTCGATCTTGTGCG
>SUVZ01000144.1 GCA_015061765.1 Lentisphaerota bacterium | reverse complement strand
CTTGTTCGGTCCCGTCGTCTCGGCCTTGAAGAGTTTGAACCCGCCAATGCCCAGAAGCGGCATCAGCGCCACCACAAGCGCGATCACACCCATGCCGCCGAGCCAGTGCGTCATGCACCGCCAGAGGTTCACGCTCTTCGGAAGCGCCTCCACGTTCGCTATGACCGAAGCCCCCGTGGTGGTGAAGCCGCTGACGCTTTCGAACACGGCCTCGGTGATTCCCGGAAAACTTCCGCAAAGGCAGAACGGGACCGATCCGAAAAGACATATAGCCACCCATACCGCACCGACGAGCGTAAACGCGTCCAAAACGCCCAACTGCCGCTTTTCCGCGTGCCGGTACATCCAGAACGCGAACGCCACGACCCAGCTTACCGACATAGGCACTACGAACGCGATCGTCGCCCGCTGTTCGCCGTACGCCAACGCCACCGCAAACGGCGCGAAAAGAGCCGTGCCGACAATCGCAAGCACGTACCCGATCATTCTGGACATGGAAATGTACATCAGATCTCCATTGCCGACTATCCGCGGCCGGCAAACTTCCCGATCGCCCGCACGTCCCCCGAGCGAACAACTATGACCACGCTGTCGCCTTCGGAAAAGAGAGTGTCCGCCGATGGAATCGCATAGGACGCACCGTCACCCTGCCGGACCAGCAGCACGAGAAACTCTCCCGGGACCGCAATGTTCTTCAGAGTCTTGCCGGCGACCTTGCCGTCCGCCGAAATGCTGCACTCCACGATCTCGAACTCGCGGTTGCAGACCGAGTGAACCGACTTGACGTTGCGTCCGCGGAGACGGCTCATGATGCAGTCGACGACGGTATCCTGCAGCGGAACCGTGACGTCGATGCCGAGCTTGCGGGAAATGTCGTCGAAATCGGAGTCGGAAGTCAGCGCGATTGTCTTGCGCACGCCTCTGGATTTGAGATAGGCCGCCGTGATCAGGTTTCTGTCGTGATTCGCCGAAGCGGCCACCATCAGATCGCAGGAATGGAGAGCCTCCTCGGCGATCAGGTTTTCGTCCGTGATATCTCCGCACAGAACATGCACATCGCCGAAACGCTCGGCTGCCACGCGGCATAGTTCCCTGTTTCCGTCCACCATTACGATGTCGCTGCTTTTCTTGCGTTCTCCCCTGAACATCGACAGGAACGTGTTGTATCGGGCGACAGACTTCATCTGGCGGTCAACCACAAGCGACCCAATCCTTCCCGCCCCGAAAACCGCAATGTTTTTCAGCGGAGCGTCGTCGGCCTCATCCACGAACTTCTGGAGTTCCGCCATGTCATCGGCGGAAACCACCACTCCGATCCGGTCCCCCTCCGAAAGCACCGTGTCTCCGCTTGGAAGCTTCTTTTCCCGGGAGGTTTCGACATACGCCACCAAATGATTCCACGTTGGAAACGCAGAAATTTCACGGAGGGATTTCCCAGCAAGCGGACTTGCCCTGCCAACAGTCAACGACACAATGCCGTAACCGTCGCCGATCTCAATCACATTCCCGACAGCACCATGAGACATGGCCCTGCAGATCGCGTCGGCCGCCTCGACGTCGGGATGGAGCATGTGGTCTATGCCAAAGAGCGGCCTGCCATTGTTTCCGCTCGCCGGATCCGCTTTCTTCGCCGTGACGCTCATGTAGTACGCGTAATTCCGGACCCTGGCAATCTTGAGGACATGCGGATAGGCGGAATCGACAAGCGAACACGTTATCATGTTAAGCTCGTCATCCTCCGTGAGCGCGATCATCACATCCATGGAATCGATACCTGCGTCTTGCAGAACCGCCAGACTGTTCCCGTCCGCCTCGATGACCGTGCAGTCGAGCTGATCCCGTGCATGACGCACACGCTCCCCGTCGTTATCGACGAGGGTTACGTTATTATCCTCGGCAATCAGGGTTTTCGCGAGCTGCACACCCGTAAACCCTGCACCTATTATGATCGCTTTCATCCCGCACAATATACCACATACCGCGATTCCGCACAACCGCCACCGGTCAGACCTCTTCCCAGGATACGGAAATACCACACAGTCTGGCCGAACTTCGGTTCAGCCAGACAGAGGGCGGATACATCCGTTCCGCAATAGAGAAGCGCAAACTGTCGATATTGCCGTTAAGAGATCTTGCCGAGCGCGATGAGCGCGAACACCATCGCGAAAATGGCGACCGTCTCGACGATGCCGAGCGCGGCGAGATAGTTTGTAAAGCCTTGGTTCGTCTCAGCCTGCGCATCGCATGCCGCCGCTCCGGCACGCCCCTGAAAGAGCGCGGAAAGACCGATTGCAAGACCGGCAAAGATGCCCGCGACGAGCACGGGGAGCCCTGCCCCGGCGGAAACGTTCCCGACCTTGCCGAGCATGATGAACATGAGAATCATCCCGTACAGCGTCTGCGTGATCGGCGCGCCTACGAACGAAAGAAGAAGGAACGGTGCCGGCTTGTTCGCCGCATAGCACTTCTTCCAGGCCCCGACCGCCGCCGAAGCCGCGAAACCCGTACCGAACGCGGAACCTGCCGCGCTCAAACCCAAACAGGCGATTGCGCCTGCGACAATCATGTATGCATCCATTTTTGTGTTCCTTGTAGTTGGTAGTTAATAGTTGATAGATAGCAGTTGCTGACCGGTGGAGGCTATTCGCTTGATTTAACGCTCCTTCTGAACGGATTGAACGCATAGCCGGCCCAGCTGACTCCCTTGTGATTTGAGAATTCGAGCGTATTCAACCGAACCGCGTGCACAAGTATGGAGAGCCCTGCCATCACGAGATTCAATGCATGTCCAAGCACGAGGATCGACACCATGGCCAACGTCATAAGAACCTTGGCCCACACCGCTTCCGCACCATCCAGAAGACCCACCGCCATTGAGTTGAAGTTCTCCGCCACCTTGACGGAGGCAAGTCCGACCGCAAAGAGGCGCACATAGCTTATGATGTCCCCCAGCGCACTCATGATGTTCAACGGCAGCATGCCGAGCTCCGCACCGCGGGTCTTGAGTTCGGACGGCTTCACCGAGAATCCGAATACCATCGCAAGTGAAGCTCCAAACACCCAGTACAACGCGGATGGAATGCCGGAGAATATCCCGACGATCGAGTTTGTGACAAAATACATGAACAGCAGAATTCCCGCCCAGCCGAACTCCGCTACGCACGTCGAATCGTTTATCCGGCAGACGGCGTTCCAGATACGGGCAAGTATAAGGTGCGACGCACCTATCGTGAAGCACAGGAGCATCATGTTCCCGTAGCTCGGGTCCGCCAGCCACTTCACCGTAGGCCAATCCGCACACCAAGGAATCTGAGCGCCAAACCATGTATTGCTCAATAGTCCCCAAACAACCGTCGCCGACGAGAATACCGTCATCAGAACAAGCCAACTCTTCACCAGCGGCGAACGTTTCCCGGACGTCTTTCGCCAGGCGAACAGAGTCGCGGCAAGAAATATCGCGCCGTACGCACCATCGCCGACGAGCATCGCGAAGAATAGCGAAAAATAGCACATGAACGGAACGGAGACATCTGCCTCGCCGTATGCCGGAGCAATGCCCAACCCTTCAAAAAGCGACTTCACAGGACGGAACATCTTAGGCGGACGTATGAGTGTAGGCGGCGTTTCGTCAACGTTAGGGTCGCGAAGCGCAAATCCCCATCCGTTTTTGCAGGCGGCGTCCCGCAGGATACCAGCGCTATCCTGCGCTATCCAGCCGCGGATGAGCGACACTTTCGCCGACGACGGAGCGTCGCCATCGCCACACAGAAGATTCGCGGACATTTCATCCTTCGCCGCCGCAAACGCAACCGCATCCCTGAGTTCAGGGAATGATTTCACGATTTCTGAGATGTCCGCACGGGCGATAGAGGAAGTGATGTCCGCCATCTCGCGCTCTGCATCGGCAAGTTTGCCCTTCGTAACGGACAGGCGTTCAGGCGGCAGAGGGATCTCCCGCGCACCGGGCCTCTCGCCCGGAGTCTCGTCGCCATACGCGAAATCATAGGAACCATCGTCCCGCAGAACCAGCTTCACGCCTGCCGACGCAAGCCTTCCGGCCAAAGCCGGATCAAAATCCCCAAAAGGCTCATACTTGCGAATCGCACCTTTGAGGGCGTCCGCCACACTCTTGAGTTCTTCTCGCCGCGCGTCCAACGCAAGGATGCGCTCAACCGTCAGCTTCTCGGAAGATGCCGCCCTTGCCTCCTTCGCAGCCTTGAGAGCAAGCCTTGAGGCTTTCTCCGCATCTTCAAGCTCGCAGCTTGCCGCCGCCGTGCATTTCCCACCGTCAACGGTGATATCCAGATGCACCGCGCCAAGATCGCGCAACGACTTGAGCGTAGGCTCAACCTCGCTCGCTGCGCAGAGCAGAAGAAGACGCTTCATCGGAACTATCATGCAGCGTCCTCCCCGCCGTCTGTCTGCGCCTCCGGCACACGGCTCTTCGCTATCTTGCCGCGCGTGACGGCGGCGGTCTGTTCATCACCGATGGCGATCTTTATGACCCTGATGTTTTCTTTGCAGTCCGGTATCTTCACCTTCTCGAAGAGATTCACGCGCTGGGACGTCGTAGCAAGCTCCGCCGTTATGAGATCGCGCTGCCTCATTAGGACGGTCCGTTCGCACCTGAGCACCAATATGCTCGTGACGGCCTTAACCGCATCGTCAATCCAAGCCGGCGTAGACCACGCATCTATGTCCTTCACCTCGGTTTCGACGGACTCGAACACGGGGATCGTAACGCCTGCGACATTGGCTGTGGCGGTGTTTATGGACTTCACCTTCACAAGCCCCGAAAGCAACTCCTCGCCGCCGACGGCGAAAAGCCCGACCCATGAACCAAGCTTGGCTCGGGCCCGTTCCTCCTGTCCGGACACATCCTCAGCCTTCTGCACAATGCCGGCAATCTCCGCCTGAAGCTGCTGCTTCTTCAGCTGCAGCATCGGCAGAAAACGCTGAAATCGTTTCAAGGCGTCTGTCTGTGCCTTAAGTTCGGTCTTTGTCAGTTTTATTTTTGCCATAGCCATGTACGCCAAAGCATCAATATCAATGCGGGGAATTATACCAAAATGCACCTCCATTCGCTATGCGATTCAAGATTTTCCCGCACTGGGCGGATTCGAATGTAGATTCTACTGGCAAGATCGCCAATCTGCCGCCCCAATGGCAGACCTCGCACAAACCTTGCTGCGGCACCAAAAGGCCCTATTTTTCCACGGCGAAGATCATGCCATATTTTCGTCTGGACAATTTCCTCGTCACGAATCAGGCTTTGAGAATCAAACCGTTGAGATACTCTCCTTCCGGGAAGGAGAGCGCGGTCGGATGGTCTGACGCCTGACGGGTGCGGGCAATGATCTGCATGTCGCGCCTTGCGTCGCATGCGGCCTCGCGGCAGATGGTGTCGAAGAAATCCGCCGTCATCGCGCCTGAACACGAGAATGTAGCGAGAATGCCGCCAGATCGCAGAAGCTTCATCGCAAGCAGGTTGATATCCTTGTATCCTCGTGCAGCCCTTATCAGCTGCGCCTTGGTGTCCGCAAACTTCGGCGGATCAAGCACTATCAAATCGAACTGCCGCCCCTGGTCACGGTAAAGGCGCAGCTGCTTGAACACGTCCGCGCAGCGGAAATCCACCGGACACCGCGGAACGCCGCCATCAAACAGCAGTTCGAAATTCCGTTCGGCGAGCTGAAGCGCGGTTTTGGAAAGGTCAAGGTTAACGACGCTCTTCGCACCGCCTGCAGCACAGGCAAGACCGAACCCGCCTGTGTAGGAAAAGCAGTTCAGCACTTCGCGCCCTGCCGCATGCGCACCGACCTGCGCACGGGCCTCTCGCTGATCGAGATAGAAACCGGTCTTGTGTCCGTTGCGGACATCCACAAGATACCGGATCGAACCTTCGTGTATCTCAATCGTCTCCGGCGGCTCTCCGCCGGCAAGGACGCCGACAGTTCCCTCCTCCGGCAATCCTTCCCTTTTTCTTGAATCCACATCGCTGCGGTTGTACACGCCCTTTGCGCCCGCATCCATCAGCGCACGGACGACTTCATCACGGAACCGCTCCGCGCCTGCGCTTGCGCACTGAACGACGCACCAGCCATCATAGGAGTCGACAACCAATCCCGGCAGACCATCCGACTCTCCATGAACAACACGAACTCCGAGATGAGGCCGGGCAAAAACAGATGGCCCTTCCATTCCCGATCGCCGCCCTGTCGCAGCCTGCACCAATCCACGAATGTATGCATCATCAGGAACCGCATTCTTCGAAAATGACAGCATCCTCACGCGAATCTGACTCTGTGGAGACCAGCTCCCGTAGCCGAGAACAGCGCCGCCGCATGCGCATACGGCGACAGTGGAACCAATGTCGGGCGTTCCGTCCACCCGTTCCACCGCACCGGAAAACACCCAGGGGTGCCTGCGCTCGATAGAACGTTCACGTCCTTTTCTGAGGAATACCTTAACCACCGTTAATGCCTTTCGCGAATCAGAACAGTCCACTCACGCGACCGGTTGCCGTATCCACATCGATGCGACGGTATGCAGGCGATGCGGACGTTCCGGGCATGAGCTTGATTTCTCCGGCCACAGGTACGACGAGCCCCGCACCGCGGTATATGAGAACGTCCTTGACCGGCATACGCCATCCCTTAGGACGGCCAAGAAGCGTCGGATCGTGGGAAATCGAATACTGGGTCTTTGCGATGCATATCGGCAGACGGGCAATCTCGGGATCCGCCTGGAACTGCACGAGCTTCTCAAGCGCAAGAGGCGCGAAATCGACACCGTCTCCACCGTACACTTCCTTGACCTGCTTCTCGATGCGATCCCTGAGAGGTTCGTTGAGATCGCAGAGAAACGCGAATTCATTCGGGTCGTCGCATGCGGCAATGACAGTCTCGGCAAGTTCGAGCGCTCCTTCGCCACCCTTGAGCCAATGATCGGACACGGCAAAGCGCGCACCAGCATTCTCAACGACCTCGCGCACAAGCTGGCGTTCCCTCTCCGTATCGGTGTAGAACGCGTTGAGGCACACCACAGGGCGCACTCCGGAACGGCGGATGATATCGATATGGGCGAGAAGGTTTTCGCACCCCTTCTCCAGAAGCTCAAGATTCTCGGTCGTGTACGCGGGATCGAGAGGAAGGCCGGCCTTTACGGCCGGAGCTCCGCCGTGCGCTTTGAGGGCGCGCACCGTTGCGACAAGCACGACTGCGTCTGGCTTGAGTCCGGAGCAGCGGCACTTTATGTTCCAGAACTTCTCGAATCCCATATCTGAGGCAAAGCCGCTCTCGGTCACGACATAGTCGCCAAGCGCACATGCAAGACGGTCGGCAACGACGGAATTCTGCCCGATCGCGATGTTTGCGAACGGCCCTGCATGCACAAGCATCGGCTGCCCTTCAAGGGACTGCATAAGCGTAGGCTTTATCGCCTCCACAAGCAATGCGCACATTGCGCCGTCAACCTCGAGATCGGCAGTGGTCACCGGCGCACCGCTCTTGGAATAGGCAACGACAATCTTCGCCAGACGCCTGCGGAGATCGGATAGATCCGAAGCCATCGCCAGAATGGCCATCACCTCAGACGCCACCGTGATGTAGAAGCCGGACTTCATATTGAAGCCGTCCAACTTGCCGCCGAATCCGATTTCGATGTTGCGCAGACCCTGTGCGCAGAAGTCTATCGCCCAGCGGAGCTGTACGCGTTCAGGGTCGATATCGAGACGCTTCAGACCGCGTTCGGCAAGCCACGCGTCATCGTGGTTGCGTTCATGCTGCATGCGGGAGTTGAGGGCCACCATCGCAAGATTGTTCGCATTCGTGATGGCGTCGATGTCGCCCGTCAACCCGAGAGAAAGCTTGGTGAGCGGGATCACCTGCGCAAGACCGCCGCCCGCCGCCGACCCCTTGATGTTGAAGGTCGGGCCGCCGGACGGCTGACGCACACATCCTATCACCTTGCGTCCGAGACGCCCCATGCCCTGCACGAGACCGAGCGTTGTCGTCGTCTTGCCTTCGCCGAGCGCTGTCGGAGTGATGGCGGTGACGTCAATGTACTTGGCGCGCTTCTTCTCGCCAAGGCGGGCCAGCACCTTCGTGACATCAATCTTTGCGAGATGACGCCCATAAGGCTCCCACTCGTCCTCTTTCAGCCCGAGTTCAGAGACAAGATCCGCCGCCGTGCGAAGATTCGCCTCCGCAGCCTCCGCAATCTGCCAATCCTTCATCTTCGTTGGATCAAGCTTAACCATATTGCCGCTCCTTCTTGAATACATGAATGAAACCGTCACAAGCACAACCTGCATGGAGACTTATATTTCCCCGCGCATATGTACCTGATATTCGGATATTATATCACAATGAACCAAGAACCGAAGGTGAAGATTTTATGGAGGTTCCCCATTTTTTCTGGCATAAAAAACGCCGCACCCTTATAAAATAGGGGTGAAGTGGCGATTTTCATTTTGCCGCAAGTGAAAATCAGTCCGCAGGAGCGGGGCGTCGCTTCTGATTTC
>SUVZ01000143.1 GCA_015061765.1 Lentisphaerota bacterium | reverse complement strand
GCGCATGCGCCATGGCGGAGGTGCTCTGGACCGGACCGGAGAAGAAGGACTTCGACGGCTTCCTGAAGCGCATGCGGACGCATCGCCGCCGTCTGATAAAGATGGGCGTCAACTGCGCTCCGCTTCGCTGACCCGGAGGTGTCTGATGGGATGCAAGGTGGGGCTGGCGTTGGGTGGTGGCGGTGCGCGCGGCATTGCACACCTCGGCGTGTATCAGCGACTTGCCGAGCTTGGCGTTCCGATGCACTGCATTGCCGGTACCTCCATCGGCGCCATCGTCGGTGCGATAGCCGCGGCGGGGAATGTGGACAGGGCGCTGGAATGGTGTTCGCTGCCGGACTGGAAGAAGCTTCCGAAGCTCATGTTCGAAACGAGCCTCACCGCAAAGGCCCTCACACCCGGGAAAAGGGTTGAGGCGCTTCTGGACGAGCTTATCGGGGCTAAGGATTTCTCCGAACTGGAGATTCCGTTTGCCGCCGTCGCCACGGACCTGTACACCGGAGACAGGGTTGTGATGAACGAGGGAGTCCTTCTTTCCGCCGTTCGTGCATCAATGTCCATCCCGGGGGTGTTCCCGCCGGTCGAACGGGATGGGCGCATTCTTGTGGATGGGCAGCTCGTCGATCCGGTTCCGGTGTCGGTCTGCCGCGCGATGGGTGCGGATGTCGTGATTGCGGTGGACATCAATCCGCCGAACGATCCGTCCGGGATGAAACCGTATTCCAGGTTCAACATGGTTGACGTGCTTACGAGCACCTTCAACATTCTGAACGGACGGCTGACGAAGCGCGTGTTGGCGGAGGATCGTCCGGAGGTGCTGATATGCCCGAAGGTGGGAGGTGTCCTGGCGCTTGATTTTCGCCATGCCGGAAGACTGGTTGAGATCGGCCGTCAGGCGGTGGACGATGCGGACATCCTCAGTTTGAAATGAGAGGTCTGGCGCCGTTACAGTTTAATTGATCGCACAAGAAAGGAAAGATGAAATGGAAAAATCGCATTTGAAGGGAAAGATCGCGGAGAGTGAAAAGTTCAAAGGACTCCATCCGCTCTTCCCCAAGGCGTTCGAGTTTCTCAGGAGACCGGACATTGCAGACCTGCCGCCCGGGAAGTATGACATAGACGGGGACAGGTGCTGGGCAAGCATTCAGGAGGCGGAGCTCAAGCCTCTCGCCGAGCGCAAGCTTGAGGTGCATCGCAAGTTCATAGACATCCAGGCTCCGCTGACGGGCGCTGAAGACATCGGGTTGGCGGCAATGTCTGCCGAGGCGCAGGCGCTTCCCTTTGATGAAGAGAAGGATTTCGTGCTGTATGAAGGGGTGTCCAATCCAGTCACGCTTGTCCCTGGGGAGTTTATCATATTCTTCCCGCCCCTTGATGCGCATGCTCCATGCTGCCGGGCTCAAGGCGGTCCAGAGAAGATCAAGAAGGTCGTGATAAAGATTCTGACAGACTAGGTGAGCCTATTTCGGGCTTTCGCAATCTCCGTGAATCACCAGTTGATCTGCGGGAGATTATGGGCGGCGAGATATTCGTTGGCCTTCTTGAAGTGTCCACATCCAAAGAATCCGCGATAGACCGAAAGCGGTGACGGGTGAGCGCACTCAAGCACGAGATGACGTCGGCGGTCGATGACCGCCCCTTTGCGTCTTGCGTAGCTGCCCCACAGCAGGAAAACGATATTGTCGCGGGCTGCGGAGAGTTTTGCGATCACGGCATCGGTGAACATCTCCCATCCTTTGCCCTGATGTGAACCTGCGTTCCCGGCGTCGACCGTAAGCGTTGCATTTAGAAGCAGTACACCCTGATCCGCCCAGTGTGAGAGGTCTCCGTTGCGGTTGAGGAACGGGGTGCCGAACTCATCCTCAAGCTCCTTGTAGATGTTGATCAGCGATGGCGGCGGACGCACGCCATCCTGGACGGAGAAGCAGAGTCCGTGGGCCTGATTCGGTTCGTGGTACGGGTCCTGGCCCAGTATCACCACCCTGACCTTGTCGAACGGTGTGCGGTTGAAGGCCTCGAATATGTTCTTTGCGGGCGGATAGACCACGCCTTTTGCGTAGGCTGACCTCACGAATGCCGCAAGTCTTTCGAAGTAAAGGCTGTTGAATTCTTCCGACAGTGCCTGCTTCCAGGATTCTTCGATCTTTACGTTCATGATTCTATTGCCACCTTTACTCTTTGTGTTTCCGGAAGCGCCGTTTTTACCGATATTTCACGGTCTCCGTGCATCACGCATATGAAGGGCTTCTTGGTTTCGTCCTCAAGGATGATGGTTTTCAGTACGGCATGGTGGTCGACGCCGAGCTGCGTCGCCGCCTGGATCGTGCCGCCGTGCGGGGTGAATGTGTACGTTTTTATGTTGAACGCGGCCTTCGCCGCCTTCAGCGCACGGATGGCCATCGTCATCGGTATTTCGTCTTTCATTGCCCAAAAGTGTATCACAAGGAGAACCATCCCTTCAAGATATAGATGCCATCATTTTGGTGTGAAGGCTGCAATTGTTTGAGAAGAGGGTTTAGGGTATGTAGATTCAGGGTGAAATATGGTACAATTGCACGAATCATTGAAAGGGATAATATGAACAAGCTGACCGCAGACGAACTGAGAGAGGCGTATCTCTCGTTTTTTGAGTCCAAGGGACACAAGCGCATTCCGGGCGCATCGGTTATTCCGGAGAACGACCCTACGGTTCTTTTCACCACCGCCGGCATGCATCCGCTGGTGCCGTATCTTATGGGACAGATGCCGCATCCCGCAGGCACTCGCCTTACCGACGTCCAGAAGTGCGTCCGAACGGGAGACATCGACGCCGTAGGCGACAGCGCACACCTTACGTTCTTCGAGATGCTCGGCAACTGGTCGCTCAACGACTACTTCAAGCCGGAGGCGATCGCCTGGAGCTTCGAGTTTCTCACGACGAAGCTAGGGTTCGATCCGAAGGACATCTATGTTACGGTGTTCGAGGGCGAGGAGGGCATTCCTCGCGATGACGAGGCCATCGCCCTTTGGAGGCAGCAGGGACTTCCCGACGACCACATCTTCCCGCTTCCGCGTGATGACAACTGGTGGGGTCCGGCTGGCACGACAGGTCCGTGCGGTCCCGACACCGAGATGTTCATCGACACCGGCAAGGAAAAGTGCGGTCCCGACTGCCGCCCCGGCTGCCACTGCGGCAAGTTCATTGAGATATGGAACAACGTGTTCATGCAGTACAACAAGACCGCGGACGGCAAGTTCGAGCCGCTTGGCCGCCACAACGTCGACACCGGCATGGGCGTCGAGCGTACGGTGTGCATGCTTTCCGGTCTGCCGACGGTGTTCGACACGGAGATATTCGCGCCGATCATGGCAAAGATCGATGAGCTGTCGACGATGCAGCCTGATGATCCCGAGCAGGCGCTCCGCGCCCGCCGCATCGTTGCGGACCATATGCGTACCGCGACATTCATCCTCTGCGATCCGAAGGGCGGCGTGAAGCCGGGCAACATCGGCGCAAACTACGTGCTTCGCCGCCTCATCCGCCGCGCCGTGCGCTACAGCCGTTTCCTCGGAATCGCGCCGGGATTCACCGTGAAGCTCGCGGAGGTGATATGCGAGAAGTACAAACACGTGTATCCCGAGCTTGCGGAGAACCTTGCCACGTGCAAGAGCGATCTTGAGGCGGAGGAGAACCGCTTCAACCAGACGCTCGACAAGGGCGCCGCGATGTTCGCGAAGGTCGCCGAGCAGCTCAAGGCCCACAACCAGACGCAGATCTCCGGCAAGACGGCGTTCAAGCTCTACGATACCTTCGGCTATCCTCTGGAAATGACGCTCGAGTTGGCCAAGGAACAGGGGCTCGAGGTCGATGTCGCCGGTTTCGAGGAGGCGAACCGCAAGCATCAGGAGCTTTCGCGGACAACCTCCGCCGGTTCGTTCAAGGCCGGTCTTCAGGACAATTCCGAGGTCGTCACGCGCATGCATACGGCAACGCATCTTCTGCATGCGGCGCTTCACAGGGTGCTGGGGCCGACTGCGAACCAGAAGGGATCCAACATCACGGCGGAGCGTCTGCGCTTCGACTTCACATGGCCAGAGAAGATGACGGATGCCCAGATCGCCGAAGTCGAGAAGCTCGTTAACGAGTGGATCGAACAGGGGATCGACGTCACCAAGAAGCTCACCACGGTTGAAGAGGCGAAGGCCGAGGGCGCAATGGCGCTCTTCGGCGCGAAGTACGGCGAACAGGTGTCGCTATACTCGATCGGTGAAGTGTCCAAGGAGATCTGCTGCGGTCCGCACGTGGAGAACACGAAGGAACTCGGCAGCTTCAAGATTCAGAAGGAGCAGTCCTCCTCTGCCGGCGTCCGCCGCATCAAGGCCGTCATCGGCAACATGTGAGCCGGTCTTGTGGCGCAAAGCAAGGATGGCCGCAGCGGGCCGTTGTTTCGCTGCGGCCGTTTTCACGGATCATGATCGAAGGTGCGACAAAACGACTTCTCAGACGGCTTGCCGCGAAATATGAGACCGCGGATTTCCTGAACGGCGATCCTTCCTGGTTCATGCATCAGGTGGAGGGAGCTGCGAACAGAGAGGCCACGGCGTTTGTTGCATCGTGTCTGAGCTTTGGAAGCAGGAAGCAGTTCCTGCCGAAGATACGATGTCTGCTTGATTCCGCCAAAGGGGATGTCGATGGATGGATCCGGGACGGCGGTTTTGAAAGGGAGTTTGCCTGCGGGCGCAGTGATTGCTTCTACCGTTTCTTCACTCATGGACACATGCATGATTTCTTCCGTGCATACCGCAATCTCCTCAAGGAACATGGTACGCTCGGTGAATATGTGAAACGGGAGGCTGCAGGTGACGGGTACGCCGCTGTTGATGTGATCTGCCGTTGCTTTGCGGCGGCGGGGTCAGAGGGTGTTGTGCCAAAGAATGCGCAGTCGGCCTGCAAGCGCGTGTGCATGTTCCTGCGCTGGATGGTGCGGGACGGTTCGCCGGTGGATATTGGGTTGTGGTCAGATTCGATAGACCGGCGGACACTGGTGATGCCGTTGGATACGCATGTGGTCCGGCAGTCGGTCAGGCTGGGGCTCATGAATGGATCCGTTGCGTCCATGAGCTCTGCGCGCAAGCTCACGGCCGCTTTGTCGGAGGTGTTCCCCGATGACCCGCTGAAGGGCGACTTCGCCCTGTTCGGATACGGTGTGAACGGCGGACGCTGAATTCTTGCGCAGTTTGGGCGGCTCGCCGCCATTCAGCATGGCCGGACACTAAGATTTCGTCCAATACGCAATCTTGAGAATTAGTCCGAACCATATTCTCATTCACTTTGTCTTGTCTCTTTTTGTGAAATTTTCATTCCCTAACAGGATTCTAACATATATTGTGATATAATTGCCGCCATCTATGGCAATGGGAGTGAATCATGATAAGAGGCGGCAGATGGTTGTCGCCAAGGCATTGAGTCTTTTTGCGAAGATGGGTTACGCCAAGGTATCCTTTCTCACCATATCGGAGGCAACCGGAATCGCAAGAACGGCTCTGTACCGCTATTTCAAGACGAAGCGCGAGATATTCGACGAGGCGATACACAGTGTTACGTCTAGGCTGGCTGATGAATTGACGGCAATCAGCAAGAAGGAGATTCCCGTTACCCGCCGTCTTGAGCAGACGTGCATTGTTGTGATGGAGGCGATTCACGGCAATAAGGATTTCTTTTATTCCATATGCGATTTTGTGTTTTCGATGGTCCGTACCGGCGAGGACATGACATCGCGCATAGACATGTTCACCAGTGAATTCAGGGTCGTTTTGCGGAAGCTTGTGTCAGAGGGCGTGGAGAGTGGTGAGTTGCGGAATACTGTAGATCCCGATGATGCGGCAGAGGCGTTTTTTGCGTTGATGGAATCGTTTGCGTTTCGTGTGCTTCTCGGTACAGAAAAGGAAGTCAGCGCAGCCGGAAGACGATTCAAGTCTACGATATCAGCGTTAAGGGCCTGAAGCAAAAGGCATGCGCATTTACAGATCCATGCGTAGTATGGATGATGGTTTAGTGTAAAAATACATGTATATATCGGTAGTTTTTTTGCATTTAAGTAATTAAAGTACAATAAATTTCCGTCTTGTATTGACTTTTGTGACACAAATATATATAATGTCACATCGTCTTTTTTTTTAAGCAAAAAAGGAAAAGTGATGAAGATGAAGTACAGCAAGTTGATGGTGGCGGTCGCCGCTATGACGTCCGTGACGGCGATGGGTGCCGGTTTTGGCCTTTATGAGGCCTCCGCCCGCGGTGTCGGCATGGGCAATGGTCTTGTCGGTTCCACCAAGGATGCGTCGGCCAACTACTACAACCCCGCTAACCTAACCGAACTCACCAGTCCGTCAGTGATGGTCGGTATGACGCTTATAAATCCCTTCAGCGATGTTGTTGTTGACGGTGTCAGTCAGCAGAAGATGAATGCGGGATGGTTCCCTCCGCCACATGCGTATGTCGCGGTGCCTCTGCTTGAAGATCTTGTGTTTGGCTTTGGTTCGTACTGCGAATATGGTCTCGGCACGAAATATGACGTCAATTGGGCGTTGAGGGGCGATACCACGGAAACGACGATCCAGCAGTTCACGTTCAATCCGAACATCGCCTACAGGATTACGGATGATTGGTCAGTGGCATTTGGCGCCCGCATGTCGTATCTGACATTTGAAAACTACAAGTCACCGTATTTCGGGATTGCTCCGGGTCTTCTGGAATATAACGGACGCGCACATTTAGAAGGTGATGATTTCAATTGTGGATATGTGCTTTCCACGCAGTACAAGGTCACAGACGATCTTTCTTTGGGATTGGTCTACCGTTCACGCATAAACCATCGTGTGGAAGGTGATTTGGACTTAAGTACGCCTACAATGTTGGGTGGTCTTATCCCCGGACAATACATTAGCGGTGACGCAAAGGCGAAGCTCGTTCTGCCTGCATCTGTGACGATGGGCGCGAATTATGATTTTTCGGAAAGGTTCCGTGGCGGAGCGTCGCTTACCTGGACTGAATGGAGCACTATCAATCACATTGACTTCAATTTGCCGGCAGGCAATTCCTATGCACAGGAGCTGAACTGGCATGATGCATGGCGCTTGGGTTTCGGTTTCGAATATGATCTGACTGACGCGCTTACGGGGCGTATCGGTTATTCCTTCGACTGGGATCCCTCCGCAGAGGCGCACGGCACGACGATGCTGCCCCCCGGCGATCGACACATCATCGGCTTCGGCGCAAGCTACAGTTTTCTCGAGAACTGGCGCGTGGATCTGGGATACAGTTTCATCATCATGGAGTCTGAGACGCGCAATGTTGGTGTCAAGAATTATGTGACAGGTGGATCGGAGATGTATTCCTTCCAGTGCGACAACTCCTATTCGCACATTGTATCCGCGTCCATTGCCTATACGTTCTGAGGCGTAATCGACGTCGATGACACTCGGGCCGCGCTTCTGCGCGGCTCTCGTTTTATGGGGACCCGCAGTGCCGTCCTTGGCGCAGAAAATAGAGCCAGTGGGAGGAGGAAGAAGTGGGCTGCAGTTGTTCGAGCGGCAGGAATAGCAGTAATGCGCCGGGATTTGGTATAATCTGCGACAATCTCGAAAGGAATAAAGAAATGACAAATTCAGACAGCAACGTCTGCGACATTGTCGCATGTCTCAAGAAACCGCGTGCGGCTTTCACGAAGGCCGACATCAAGAAGTTCATCAAGGCGCAAGGCATCCGCCATGTCAATTTCATGTATCCGGGCGGCGATGGGCGTCTGAAGACGCTTAATTTTGTTCTCAACGACGAAGCGTATCTCGACGAGATTCTTTCCTGTGGCGAGAGAGTGGACGGTTCCTCTCTTTTCAGTTACATCGAGGCCTCCAGTTCCGACCTGTACGTCGTGCCGCGCTTCTCATCCGCGTTCATCGATCCGTTCGCGAAGCTTCCCACGCTCTGTCTGCTCTGCTCCTTCTTCAACAAGGACGGCGAACCGCTCGAGTCCTCGCCCGAGTACACGCTCCGCAAGGCATGCGCCGCGTTCAAGAAGGCCACGGGGTTCGAGTTCCAGGCGATGGGCGAGCTCGAATATTATGTGATCGCCCCCGAAAGCGCATCCTTCCCGGCGGTCGACCAGCGCGGCTATCACGAGTCCGCTCCGTTCGCGAAGTTCAATGAATTCCGCCAGAAGTGCATGCACTACATCTCTCTCGCCGGCGGACTGATCAAGTACGGACACTCCGAGGTCGGCAACTTCACGCAGGACGGCAAGCTCTACGAGCAGAACGAAATCGAGTTTCTCCCATGCGCCGCTGAGGATGCAGCAAACCAGCTTACCGTCGCAAAGTGGATGATCCGCAACCTCGGCGCCGAGTACGGCTATGACATCACGTTCGCTCCGAAGATCACCGTCGGCAAGGCGGGTTCCGGACTACACGTCCACATGCGCCTCATGAAGAATGGCAAGAACCAGATGCTCAAGGGCGGCAAGATCTCCGACAGCGCAAAGCGCGCCATCGCCGGTATGATGAAGCTCGCGCCCTCTATCACGGCGTTCGGCAACATGAACCCGACGAGCTACTTCCGTCTGGTGCCGCATCAGGAG
>SUVZ01000142.1 GCA_015061765.1 Lentisphaerota bacterium | reverse complement strand
ATCGCCTCCCCCGCGACATCAAGCATCCCGTCACGCCGTATCCCGCCGCATCTGCCAGACGCAGGCTCGCCGTCATCATCAGTGCGACGCACTGTAACATGGAGCTCCTTCAGACAATCGAACTCCGTCAGACGCGGCAAAAGCGACGGAAAGCCAGCCATGCGCCATCGGGCAACATTCTCCGCAAGGACGGACAGAACCGCATCCCGCACATCACCGACATTCAGAGCCTCACCGGTCTCAAGTCTCACAGATGTCGCACGGTCCGATATCTCGGGAGCAAAGACGGTCTGGTTGACGTTCACGCCGATACCGACAATGACACTGTCACCATTGCGTTCGCAGAGGATTCCGCAGATCTTGCGTCCGGCGACAAGGACATCATTTGGCCACTTGACCTTCACGCCGGAGCAGAGCGGATCCGCACCATTGGAAGTGAAGATTCCGCATACCGCCTCGGCGACGGAGAGCCCTGCGACCAGCGGGAGAGTCACGACCTCATGCGGCGGCATGTCGGCGACATCCACAACCGCGGACATCATGAGATTCTCTCCCGGCGGAGAAAGCCATTTGTGGTCAAGCCGTCCACGACCGGCGGTCTGCATCCCCGCAGTAAAGACATCGCCCGGCTTTCCGCCGAGCGCATCCCTGTTTGTGGATTCCGTTACGGCGCTATGCCGTATCCGCCAGTCCATATCGATGGATCCTATTTGCCGATGATGGGCGCAAGCGCCTCCATCCAGATGTCGTATCCTGCGGCGGTCGGATGTATCTCATCGCGCATGATGGACTTCGGCACCCAGCCGGACGCATCGACAAGCCTGTCGTTGAAATCGATCCAGATGATCTTTCCGTCCTTTTCCGCAAACTGTTTGAGAAGCGCGTTGGTCTTGCTGTTTCGGACGCTTGCTTCCGCGTGGCGGACAGACTGAGCCGAATTGCCGCGCGGGAAGATCGGATGTAGGATGATCTTGGCGTTCGGCTGCTTTTCGCGGATCTTCGAGACGATCAGCTCGATGGCGCCGGCGACATTCTCCGGCTTCGAGGTCTTGGACGAATTGTTGTTCGTGCCGATCATGAGCACGATGCACTTCGCCTCGTAGCCGTCGAGTTCGCCGTGGGCGATGCGCCAGAGGACATGCTGCGTACGGTCTCCGCCGTAGCCGAGATTGAGGACCGTGCGGTTTGCGGTGAACTTCTTCCAGCTTTGGGGATGCTTCCACTCCCAGAAATGCATGATGGAGTCTCCGAGAAGCACAACATCGACGGACTTGCCCCTGAACTTCTCAATCTCCATATGGCGGCTGAGAAAACGGTTCGCCCACCAGTGCGCACCGAAAAGCCCCGGCTCGCGCTTCTTGTCTTTCGTCAGGTTTCCGACGCGGGATTCCGGCGTCGTCTCGACGGTCACGCCCGACTTGCCCTGTGCGCTTCCCGCAACCACAAATGCCGCAGCAACGGCAACGATCCATGTCTTCACGATCATTTCTGACTGTCTCCTTTTTTGAAACCTCAATGTTATGCCGCCCTGATAATTCTTCACACCATATGGGCAGCAATCTCTTGCTATGCCGCCAATTATATCACAACTAGACTCCCCAAAGTCACTTAACTGCACAAAATACAGAGAGGTGACGGCAAATGCCCGGCGGAATGGTCACACCTCCACCACGCCTTTCCTGTACGGACCGATCGTGGTAGCTGCTGCGGCGGCGCTGAGACCTGCGCCAAACCCGGCAAACAGCACGGGGGTACGCACTGATTCCGTCAGTACGGCATCGATTCCATCTGCCATCGTGAGCGCCGCCGAACAGGAACCGGTGTTCGCATACTTCGCGCCGCTTCCGAAAACACGTTCCTTCAATCCAAGCGCATCCGAAAGCTGGCGCACCATGTACATGTTCGCCTGATGCGGCACAAATGCAGGGTCTGTCCCCACAAGAAGTTCAGATGACTGAATGAAGGACGCAAGAAATTTCCTGACAGGCCCGGCGACAAAGCGGAACACTCCAAAACCATCCATGTGAATGGATTCGCGGCAGCGAAGTGCGTCAGCACCGGAACCGTCCGTATGGAATCCGAAATCCCAGACACCATCGCCAGGCGCAAGCAGAGTGGCTGACGCGCCGTCACCCATCACCGCAAGTGTATTCGGGTCGGTCCGATCCGTCCATGCACTCTGCACGTCGCCATCGACAAGCAGCACTTTCCTGTCCGTTGCGCGCACAAGCTGAGCGGCGGAGTAGAGTCCGTATATCCAGCCGCTGCACGCCATCGAAATGTCGTATGCTACCGTGCCGGTCGAGAGTCCAAGCTCATGCTGGAGACGGGAGGAAAGGGCCGGGAAGCGGTCGCGGTTCGAGAAACTTACCGCTATCACGCCGCCGACATCCGCAGGGTCTGTCCCCTCAAGCGCGCGTTTCGTCGCCGGAAGCGCCAGATCGATGACGTCCTGACCTTCTGCGGCGACACGCCTGGTCGTGAACCCGGTGGCCTTCACGATCCCTTCGGCCTTTTCGGCTCCGACCAGTCCCGCGAGTTCGGCAAGGCTGTCCACGGCGTTCGCCGGAACACCGCCAAACACCGCCTCGATATCAACGCCTTCAATTCTCATGCGACACCGTCTTGACAGTAAACTCATACCCATACACCGCATTGCGGAAGTACACGTCGCCGCCGGGGAGAATCTGGCGCACGGACTGGAGTTCGCCCCGCTTCACGTCAAATACCGTGCGCCGTTTCCCGTCTGCTGTTTCATCGACGCGATACCCGTCGCCCAATGCCTTTGCGAGCGCATCGGTCGGCAAGGTGACGAGCGCAATATCGAAAATCACGTATTCGGGATCGAGCGAGGACGGCAGCTGCGGAGCGCGTTCCCAACGGATTGTCCGGGGCTTCGCTATCGTGAGCGTTGCGAGACGCATCTGCGGCGCAAGGAGAACAGCCGTCAACTTTTCTCCGTTTCCCTTGAGGACACATTCCGCGGCGAACGCCTCATCCTTCCATGCGCCGTTCACGGACTGGACCGTCACGCCCTTCACGCCTGCAAGCAGAGCCTCGGCGATATCCGGATTGTCGGGGTCCTCCCGCACGACCACAGTCGCACAGCCGCAGCAAAGTGCCAGAAGCGCGCATACGCTCAACAACCGGCGCATACCGTTCACACCCGCTTTCTGACGGCGATCAGGCACACGGCGAACGACACTGCGACGAACGCCAGCGCGCAAATCCTGTGCGCCCAGAGAAGAAACTCCTGTCCGTCGCTTCCGAACACCGACATCATCGGCATCACGGCGGTGAACACCGTTGCGGTGGCGAGCACCAGCCAGAACGTCCACGCCACGGCCGACACAGGACACGCCGTGCGGTCACCGTGCCGAAGGACCGCCATCACCGCAACCGCCGCCGCCAAAGCGCCGCCCGCGACCATGTGGAGCATCAGCCACCACCAGGTCATTCCGCCGAAATACCAGCCCGCTACTCCAGACGCGGCAAGGTAGAGAGCGGCAAGTACGAATCCGGCGTCGACGATCCACTTGAATGCGCCCCAGAGGAAATGCGTGGTGGAACCGGAAACCTTTGAGGAGACTCGGTTTATCGCATGTGCGGCGCCTGCGGCGACAAATAGGCAGAGAAGCGCAAACACGCACCAGAGCACAACCTTGAACATTGGCCTTCCAAGGAAAGCAAGGTTGAATGCGCTGAAATACACAGGGTCGTCGTATCCATCGAAGAAATCGCTCTTGATTGAATGGCACGCGGCGCAACGGTCAGGAGCGGCGCCCCTCGCCATGCGTGCGGGCTTCACGTCATGGGCGAACGCCCAATACACGTAATTCGAGCCCTCTAGCGCGGCACGGCGGCAAAGCTCAACCTGTCCTTCGGCATTCTTGCGGACGAACGGCTCCTCGATGAACGGAAGATCCGTCGCCCACTGCGCACGGCCGTAGATGCCGATGCGGTTGGCGCGCATTGTACGGATCTGGGCGCGCCTGCCATCCTTCGTGACACCTGAATGGCAGACGGCGCAGGAAAGCTTCTTGAAGTGCACAAGCGGGATTCCGGCGTGATCCGGCTTCGGTCCCTCGCCATTCTTGTCCATGTGGCAGGATGCGCAGCTCTTCGTCTCAACGCGATGCTTCATGCCGTTCTGGTGGCAGTCGACGCAGCGCATGCCGCGCTGAAGATGCACGTCAACGGTCATCCCCTTCGAACCGGCGCCGGCCTCGGCGACGGAATGGCACGCAAGGCAGTTCTCGTTTCTGGGCTTGCCCACGCGGAACGTTGCACGGCCCTTGTCGTCGAACTTCGCCGGTTCATACGTGATGTTCTCAGGAACCTTGAAGAGATGGTCGTCAGGGTTTTCGGCGATGTGCGGATCCCAGGCGGCGTCAAGACGCTCGTTCATGCCGTCCACGCGCGCATATCCAGCCGCGGCGATGGCGGCGCCGCTCCAGTTCTCGCGCAGGACCTGCTTTGCCCATTCGCTCACATCGTAGTCATCCTGCGAATGGCAGGCAAGACAGTTCATTTCAAGCGCACCGGTCACGAACCAGCGCTGACGGTCACCAGCCGCCTCGGACATTGCGACAGGGCACGAGGCGAGTCCACCGCCTGGGAACGCCCAACCAAAAGTCTTCGTCCATTCCCAGGCCGAAAGTCCGCCGCGGTCGGCAAGCGAGACCGTGCGGCAGGCACCGTTTGTGGAGCAGAGGAACCAAGGTTCGCGGTTCACCTTGTTCACCACGTCGTTAGTGCCGCCGGAGCGGAAGTGCGATCCGCCGCGCATCTTATCGACATCATGGCACTGCGCACAGGTCTTCTCCTGCGACATGGCGGCGGGCATGCGCGCGCGAACGGACACTTTGTCCCCTTCGCGGTCCACGGGCACAAAACGATGCACGGGTACCGTACGGCCCCCGTTGAACTCACTGGCCAGTGCTGCAAGCGAAAAGGCCAGCGCTGTCAAAAACGCTGATGTACTCTTCATAAAACGGAAAATGGAATACCTGTCATGAAATGATGGAGATTATACCATAATTCACCGATTCTCCATTGGACAATCTGGATGATTCATGGCACAAGGCAACACCTCCCCATAACGTCTCGAAATCGCGCAGGTGAGCATGTAGCCCTTTCCTACACTTTCTACACTTCTTGCCTGCAACTTGATTTAAATTTAGATTTTTGCTTTCGCTACTTGGAGTTTTGGAGATTCGGTGTTTAGGAGAGTTTTCAGAATCTATTCTCCCTATCTTCCAGTCTCCAAATCTCCCGGAGATTCGCTCGCGCCTCTGCCTATCCTTCGCCACCGGTCAGAATCGGGTGCGGTCCATGAAGAACGACAGGACGGCAAGTTCGTTCATGTTGCGGTCAAAGGAGCGAGCCATGTCCTCGACCGCCTCGACGTTGCGGAACGCCGAAAAACCGGGGTCCTCACGCATTCGCTTCGCGAAGAAATCCATGAGAGTGAACAGGAAATCCCGACGGTATTCGCGATATCGGGATGATATCAGCGCATCCTCCTCGCTGTCGGAAAGTTCGGCGCCATCCTGGGCCGATGCCGTCAACTCCGAAGAGACCTCTTTCTCGGACTGCTTCTTTAGGGATTCCAGTACGTCGGCAAGTCGCTCCGCCGCAATGGCCTTTTTGACAAGACCCGCCGCCGTAGCGTCGGCGAGATCGGGGTCGGACAGGATGCCGAGCACATTCGTGCGCCACGGATCTCCAAGCTGATGCTCATGCGCATCCGGAAGGTCTATCCGCTGGCAGCGGGAGACTATCGTCGGCAGGAGCTGTTCGGGCGCATCGGTGAGCAGAAGAAACACTGCCTTGGACGGAGGCTCCTCTAGCGTCTTGAGAAACGCATTCGCTCCGGCGGCGTTGAGCCGGTCCGCTCCGACAAGCACACCGACCTTCCATCCGCCCGCAAACGACGTCTGCGACATCGGATCGATGAACTTGGTGTGCACGGACTCCACGGACACAATGCGAGTCTTCTTCTCCGGATAGAGCCAGTGGATGTCCGGATGCGTCTTGAAATTCTCTTCCGGAACGCCGGGAAAGAGATCCCTCAGCACAGCCATCGCAAGGTCACGCGCCATGCCACGGATTCCGCCGACGACAAGATATCCGTGCGCCGGTCTGCCGTCCGCAATGGCTTTGGCTATCAGAGCATGGGCTGAATCGAGTTCCATACGGCCTCCCCAACCTCCTCAACTCCGCCATCTGCCTGGACCACCGAAAACCGCTCCGGCTCTGCGGCGGCAAGTTCCAGAAAGCCCCGCCTGAGTCTGGAATGAAAATCGTCGCCCGCCTTCTCCATGCGATCGGCTCCGGTGTTGGTCGCCGCCTCGCGCGCACGCATGCGCTTTGCGGAAACCTCAGGCGAGACATTCAGCAGAATCGTCCTGTCCGGCGCAAGTCCGCCCGTTGCAAACGAATTGATCCGCCTGAGCTCATCGAGGTCCAGACCGCGTCCATACCCCTGATAGGCGAAGGTTGAGTCGGCGAAGCGGTCGCACAGCACCCATGTGCCGGACTCGAGAGCGGGACGTATCACGCCCTCGACGACCTGCGCACGGCTGGCGAGAAAGAGAAGCGTCTCGGCTCGCGAATTCGGCGGATCGTCCGACTCCTCGCGAACGAGGGTTCGTATCTTCTCGGCAAGCGCGGTTCCGCCCGGTTCACGAGTAAGCAGAACCTCCTTGCCGGCCGCGCGCAGACGGTCCGCAAGCAGACGGATCTGAGTGGATTTTCCGCACCCTTCTCCGCCCTCAAACGTAATGAACCGTCCTGCCGCAGCCATGACTCCGCGCCTCAGGCCTTCTTCATCTGCGGGAAGAGAACCACGTCGCGGATTCCGTCCACGCCCGTAAGGAGCATCACCAGACGGTCCACGCCGATCCCAAGACCACCGGTCGGCGGCATCCCGCATTCGAGTGCGGAGATGAAGTCCTCGTCGATCTTCTCGGTATCCTCACCTGCCTGGTTCTCAAGGGCCTTGCGCTGCTCGAGCGGGTTGTTCTGCTCGGTGTATCCCGGGCAGAGCTCTCGCCCGCCAACGACGAATTCGAAAACGTCCACGAGCTTCGGGTCATCCTCGCAGGCCTTGGCGAGCGGCACGAACTCGTGCGGAAGACGCGTCACGAACGTGGGCTGACGGAGATTCTTCTCGATGAGCTTGTCATAGACCTCATGCGTGAGCATGAGCGTATCGGAAATGCCGTCGAGTTCAAGATTCGTCTCCGACTCCGCGCCCTTGGCCTTGGCTTTCTCAAGCTGCGTCTCAAACGGGAGATCGAACCAGTCGTCGCCCATCTTCTCCTTCACGAGATCGGAGTACGCCACACGGCGATAGGGCGGAGTGAAGTCGATGATCTCCTTGGCCTCTCCGTACTCGATCTTGCGTGTGCCGATCACGGTGTCGCAGAGATGGGGGATGAGACCTTCGATGATGTTCTCCATCGACTTGCGGTCACCGTACGCCTCGTATACCTCAAGGACGGTGAATTCCGGGTTGTGGCTGCGGTCGATGCCTTCATTGCGGAAATCCTTGCCGAGCTCAAACACCTTGTTCATGCCGCCGACGATGAGTCGCTTGAGGTAGAGCTCGGGAGCGATGCGAAGCACCATGTGCTGGTCAAGCGCGTTGAAATGCGTCTCGAACGGCTTTGCCGCAGCGCCGCCGGCCTGGGACTGCAGAATGGGCGTCTCAACCTCGTTGAAGCCCTTGCTCCAGAGATACTTGCGCGTCTCTGCGAGAATCTTTGAACGCGTGAAGAATCGGTTGCGCGATTCGTCATTCGTCATGAGATCGACATAGCGGCGGCGGTAGCGCTCCTCCTGGTCCGTAAGGCCGTGGAACTTCTCCGGCGGCTGCTCGAGGGCCTTAGCGAGAAGCTCCCATTCCTTGACGACGATGGACTTCTCGCCGCGCTGGGTCGTGAACGACACGCCCTTCACGCCGATTATGTCGCCGAGATGAAGCTGCTTGAATCCCGCGAAAAGACGCTCGTCCAGTTCGTCGCGCTTGAAGATCAACTGGAAACGGTCGGTGCCGTCGTTCATTGTGCAGAAGTTCATCTTGCCCATGCGACGGATCATCAGGAGACGTCCGGCGGCGGACACCTCCCTGCCCTCCTCGAACTCCTCGCGGATCTTTGCGAGATCATCGTGCGGATAGGCCCGGCCATAGGGCCTGAAACCGAGCTTTTCAAGTTCTGCCATCGCCGCGAGACGATTCTCGCGGTATTCGTTTGTCTCAACTTCCATCTTATCTCCTTCAGAAAACCCGGCAATTATACCATATTCACATAATGCCGCGGACCGGGTCGCTATTCTCTGTTGAGCCAGCGAGAAAGACTGGATGAGTCGACCTTGCTCGTTGAATGTCCGAAACCGATGCTTCCAACAATCCCCTTGTCCTTTGACGGACACGCATTGAACGCGGCAAATCCGGCATGCGGAGGCGCGACGGTGTCCGTAAAGCCGACGGAGAAACGGATCGGACAGGTTATGAGCGACGCGAAATGCACCCCGTCGAAATACGGCGCGTTGCGCTCGGCGGCGGCGACATTCTCCGGAAGCTGCGACTTCACGAGATTCGGCCAGCCGGACTGTCGCCCGTCTATCTTGTGGCACAGATGCGCGGTGATTGCGGGCACTGCTACCGTCGCTTTGCGGAACCCT
>SUVZ01000141.1 GCA_015061765.1 Lentisphaerota bacterium | reverse complement strand
TCCGTCTCTCATGATGGCATGGGAGGAGAAGACCGGTGATATGGGGGCGCACCATTACTTCCCGAACGAGAAGGCTGAAAAGATCCGCAACGAGTACAAGCATCCGTTCTGGAAAGTCGCAGGCGAGATAGCACGGAAGGTCGGCGGTCATGGCGGAATGGACTTTATCATGGATCTGCGTTGGGCGTACTGCCTTCAGAACGGACTTCCTCTCGACACGGATGTGTACGATCTTGCGACATATTCTTCGATTGTGGAACTTACTGAAAAGTCTGTCAACGCCCGCTCTGCGGTCGTGGAGTTCCCCGACTATACGCGTGGTGGCTGGAAAACGGCAAAGCCGTTCACTGTTGACGAAATCGATATGAGCAAGTTTGACTTCTCAAAGGGCGTAACGAACGATCCAAATGCACAAAAGGTCTGATAAATAAATTTTATAATCAGATAGTGAGCTGGCATTATTTACTATGCCAGCTCATTTGTTGGTACGCAGGACATGACACAACATCTGGAGTGGAAATCTCCAATGAGCCTGTTAGGAGGAATCAGAGAGTTAAGGACAAGTTTGCATTAGCGAGGATGTGGATGAAGGAGGCTGTCCCTTCATTGTGTGTAGTGTGATTCTATAAAAGTAATATTTATAGCTGTTTTAGGCGATAAAATGTCCTTTGAATGCATTTGCCGTGGGGACAGACCCTATAAAGAGTTGGATTTCGGGATTGTTTTGGTATAATAGATGGAGTTTTTTAATATAGGAGGCGGAAATAAATGATCAAGATGTGTAATGTTGCAATCGTCGGGTTTGCGTTTTGTGCAACGGTTCAAGGGTATTGTTCTGATGCAAGTGTATGCGTACCATCGTCAGGGGCGGCTTCTGGTTGCAAAACGAATCCACTGTCTTTCCCGGTATATTATCAGGAGTTGGTAGCCGAGTTTGCGTCATCGGAAGATGCTTCTCAAACCACGATTTCGATAGCTTCTCTCCCGAATGGGGCGAAATGTTCCTTCGGTACCCGGTGGGATGATTCGACTCCGGCACATCTCGCGAAAGCGGCAATGCTCGAACGTGCAGGGGCTAAAGGGGCTTTCTATCTTGTAGGACGCCAGACTGTACGCAGGAATGATTCGAAAAAGGCGCATCCGTTTTTCAAGACCGGCGCACGGGATCTCGTATCTCGCGGACATGCGGTCGGGAACCATACATGGTCCCACCCGTACATGATGATGCTTTCCCCTGATGAAATGTTCCGTCAGGTCTTGATGACGAGGATTGTGATCGAGGATGCCGCTGAACATAGCGTTCTTTCCTATGCTTCCCCGTTCGGTTGGTACGGGAAGAAAGCATGGGTGAGTCAGGAACTGCGTACATTGGCGGCGAAAATGATAATGGAGACGGGACATTGGGTTTCCGGCGACAATCCGTTCGATGGCGTTCCTCGAAATGAATGGTATCCGGCACACCGTTTTGCGGCTAATGACCGAAATCCGGACTATGAAGCGTTTAAGAACGGGCTGGCTCTGCAGACCAAATTGGCGGATGGGGACGAAATGTCTCCCCGTGTCACTCTTGGAACTCACTCATGGTGTGATGAGGCCGGTAATGCGCTTCAGGAATCCTGGATCAAAAGGCATTGCATACGTCCAGACTGGGTGCAGCTCAACGATTACGAATATGGAGCATACCGCTATTCGTCTCTGAACGGAAATGTTTCCCGCAAATCGCATTCCGGGAAAAGGGCGGTGTTTGATGTGCGCCGATTCGATCCAGCGGCGCTTGGCGATGAAATCGCGCTTTCGCTTAGGTTCTCATCTCAGCCCATATCAGTTAAATGCGGTGACAGAGTGCTTGCGAAAGACGGCAATGGCTGTTGGACGCTTCCGCATGATGCATCCAGGGCATGTGTGTCGAAGGTTGGTGTCGCATCGGAAGACGGCATCTGTGATGAACTTCCGGAAATTGCGATGACTGTAGAGCCGGATAGGAAGTCCACTTGCGTCATTGTGAAAATCACCAACCGGTCGAAAAATGATTTCCGGGATCTTTACGGGGTTGTTCACCTTCCTCCCGAATTTGCCGTGCGCCGTCGTGTGTTTGAAATCGAATCTCTTGCCGCTGGTTCAACAATCAAGCGTTCGGTTATGTTTGGAGCGGCCGAGCCAGAGGTGTGTCCGGTGGATCGGCAGCTGTTCGCCGCCTCGATGGACTACACTTTGCACGGAACGAGGAATCGTCTGTGGACGAAGACTGAAGCGGATGCACCTCAATCCATTCCTGTAGTACGGGATACCGCGATGTGGACGGATGCCGTATATGTCAAGGATTTGGATGATGCGGAACTGAAAGCGCTTTCGGCAGAGCGAGATGCGTTGTGGAATCTTTCGAGCGGAATCACATGGAAGCGTCCGGACAGGACACCGGCGGATGCCTGGTATAATGCGACTGTGGGAAGGCATACTTATTCCGATCCGAAACAAAAGGAATTTGTGGATTCGGGGAAAGCCGCAGTTGCGGTGGCATACCAGTTTGAGGCGAAGGGAGATACTGTAGCAATATTTGCAAACCGTTCTTCAGCCGGTAAAAACGCCGCCGTGTTTTTCCTGAATGGCGAGAAGGTGGATGTCCATGCGTCACCTTCCGTACTTCCAGTTAAAAGGGGTTTGAACAGGATTGTTATTAAGGCGCCCGTGGGTGATTGGCGGTTGTCAAGAAACATTCAGCTGGCGGTATGCAACTCTTGCAGACTTGGAGATCCCTGTGTTGGCGTGCCATTCGTGAAATAAAGAAATATTATCTCTAACGGTATGTATTTGGTATAATTTACCGCAATCATGAAGATAGTACGTGAAGATGGAGATGGAAACATCCTATCCGGCATCGGGCGCGCAGGCAGACTGATGGCGGAGGCGTTTGCCTATATGCCTCATGTGCTTGTCAATGGCGATGCGCGCCGTTCGATGTTCTCGCAGCTTTATTCCACGGGGATCCGCACGTTGCCTGTAATTACGGTCGTGGGACTGTTCACGGGAATGATTCTCGGTCTTCAGGTGGGGCTTGCCTTGCGCAAGTTCAATCAGGAGATGTTCCTCGGGGCGACGGTGATGATTTCACTTCTGCGCGAGATGGGGCCGTTTGTAACCGGAATATGCCTCTCGGCCTGCGTCGGATCCGCTATGGCGGCGGAGCTCGGCACGATGAAGGTGAACGACGAGATTGCCGCCCTTGAGATAATGTCCATACCGCCAGTCCGCTATCTTGTCGCGCCGCGGATGTTTGCGCTTCTAGTGATGAGTCCGCTGCTTGCGTTCTATGCCTGCGTTCTTGGCGTAATAGGCGGCGGACTTGTCGGCTACACCCAGCTGAACGTCCCGTTTGCGCAGTACATGTCGAGTGCCATGTCGATAGCGGAACTCAAGGATCTTTTCACGGGGCTCTTGAAGGCGACGGTGTTCGGAGTGGTGATATGCACGGTTTCGTGCCATCAGGGTTTTGCCACGCGTCTCGGTGCTGTAGGCGTGGGCAAGGCAACGCAACGCAGCGTGATCATATCGTTCCTGCTGATACTTATGTTCGGCTACATGATAACAAGGCTTTTCTATTTCGAGTTCTGATGCCATGATACGCTTTGAAAATGTCCATAAGAGCTTTGAAGGAGTGAAGGTGCTGGACGGAGTCACCTTCGATGTTGCCGATGGTGAGATTCTAGCGATCGTCGGTCCGTCAGGGACGGGCAAGTCGGTGACCCTCAAGCACGTTGTTGGACTCCTTGCGCCGGATGAAGGCTCGGTGACTGTCAAGGAGGGGGCGCACATCGGTTACCTTTTTCAGGGAGGTGCGCTTCTTGCGTGGCTGACTGTCCGGGAAAATGTGGCTCTCCCGCTCAAAGAGACGACACGGCTTTCCGCTTCCGAGATCGATGCGTTTGTGGATGAGGCTCTGAAGGCCGTCGGGTTGGAGGAGTCGGCAGACAAGTATCCGGCCGAAATTTCCGGCGGCATGGTGAAACGCGCCGGGCTTGCTCGCGCCATTGTCCGCAAGGCCGATGCGGTTCTCTACGATGAGCCTACATCCGGGCTTGATCCGGTGACAGCGCAGAACATACACCGCCTGATAAGAAAGGTGAACGACGAGCGCCGCCTGACCAGCGTTGTTGTTACGCATGACCTTTCCGGCGCATGTTCTTTCGCGGACAGGATTATGATGCTCAAGGACGGACGTGTTGTGCTTATTGCAAAACCGTCGGAATTCATGAAGTCTGAACTGCCGGAGGTGCGAGATCTCGTATCCGCCAGTAAAGGAGAGATATGAAAAGGAAAAGAAGCGAAGTTTTTGCCGAGACGATTGTCGGCGTGTTCATGACCGCCGTATTGGCTCTGTTGGCGTATTTTACGATTGTCATTTCCGGTGTGGACATCCTTGTGGGGAGCGCAAAGGTGCCAGTGCTTATCGAGTTTCCGGATGTCGGCGGACTCAAGGAGCGCGATAGCGTAATGTACCGCGGCATGAAGGTCGGAACAATCGACCGCATCAATCTTGAGGGCTCCCGCGTAAGGATGTGCGCACAGATTGACGCCAACGTTGTGCTCCGCAAAAAGTACCGGATATCAGTAGCTTCTTTTTCGCTTCTTGGTGGCAATTACCTTCTCCTCGAAGAGGGCGAGGGCGAACAGCTTCCGCTGGAGCAGACCGTGTTCCGCGGTGAACCTCCGACGGATTGGATGCGGGATCTTGGACGTATCGCGAACAGCGTAAGTGAGATAACGTCCAGGGGGGAGCTCCGTGACATTGTCACCAATGTTCAGGCGGCGGTCGCGAAAATCAATATTGTGGTCTCGCGCATTGAACGCGGAGAGGGTACCGTCGGTAAGCTTCTTTCCTCCGATGATTCGGTCTATCAGGATATCAAGGAGACTGTCGCGACCGCAAAGACCGCAGTCGTATCCGTAAACGACACCTTCACATCGGCGAAGGCGATTGCCGCCCGTGTCGAGCGAGGCGAAGGCACTGTCGGAAAGCTTCTTTCATCCGACGATACGGTGTACCGTGACCTCAAGGGTTCGCTGGAGAACATACGTTCTGTCACGGACCGGATAAAGGACGGAAACGGTCTTCTGATGAAGCTCGCTGAAGACGGCAAACTTGCCGAAGACGCTTCTGTGCTTGTCGAACGCCTTTCTACGGCATCTGCCGACCTCGCTGCAGTTGCGTCTCGTCTGCAGAAGGGTGAGGGTACACTTGGGAAACTCTCTGCGGACTCAAAACTGTACGATGAGGTCACGGCTCTCGTCAAAGACATCCGTCAGGTGGTGGACAATTACCGAGATACGACTCCGATCAGTTCGTTCGGTTCGCTCATAGGAGGTGCGCTCTGATGGAGGAAAGGCTTCAGAACATACTTGCGCACCGTGGCGTGGCTTCAAGGCGGCATTCTGCGGTCATAATCTCAGAAGGGCGAGTTACGGTGGATGGGATCGTCTGCACTGAGCCGGGTGCGCGTTTCGATCCGGCGAAGGCTGCGATCCGTGTTGACGGACGTCCGCTTGCCGCCTCTGCCGAGAAGTCGCGCACAATCATGATGTACAAGCCGGTGGGGGTGCTTTCGAGCGCATCAGACGCATTCGGCGGAATGACGGTTGTCGATCTCATCAGGGGACGGGTGCAGGAAAGGCTTGTTCCGGTAGGGCGGCTGGACAAGGATTCCGAAGGGCTGATCCTGCTTTCGAACGATGGAGATCTTTCCTTGAAGCTTACGCATCCGCGCTATGAGCATGAAAAGACGTATGTCGTCCGTGCCGCCGGACGATGGAGTGACGACAAGCTGGATGTCCTGCGCGGTCCTGTGACAATGCCGGATGGTTACGTGACGCGTCCCGTTCCGGTCGAGGTGCTTCGCAAGCAGGAGAACAACGTGCATCTTCTGCTCTTCAAGCTCAAGGAAGGACGCAAGCGCCAGATCCGGTATATGTGCAGTGCGGCGCATCTTGTGGTGCTTTCGTTGAAGCGTGTTCAGATATCCAAGCTTCGTCTTGATGAAAACCTCAAGCCTGGCGAATGGCGCGACCTTACCGAATCCGAACTTGAGCAGCTCCGGAGTTGACCTGATGTACGGGGTGAAAGACATGGCCTACCGGGTCTATTTTAATGGACTGTGAAAAATGATATAATTCAACGCCGTGAAATTCATAACGGTAGATGTCGGAAATACGAGCACGGCTGTCGGACTGTGGTCCAATGGCCGCGTTTCGTGCGTTTCGCATTTCGACGACTCTTTGCCTGATGCGTTTGAGGCGGTGGAAAGGCTGTCCGGACAGGGTGTGGGCGGCGTTGCCTATCTTAGTGTGGTTCCCAAACTAGACAAGGACTGGCGGATGTTTGCGCGTGACCGCAAATTCCCGTTCCATCAGATTTCCTACAAGGATTTTTCCTCCGCCGATCTGGGGCTTTCGCTCGATTATCCCAAACCGGAGACCATCGGTGCGGACCGCCTTGCGGATGCCGCTGCGGCTGTCAACCGGTATGGCGCGCCCGTGCTGGTGTGCGATTTCGGTACGGCGTTCACGGCCGCTGTCATTACGGCGGACAGGGTGTGGCGAGGCGGTGTGATCGCGCCGGGATTTCCTTTGATGCGCGACTATCTTTTTGAACGTACGGCGAAGCTCCCGAAGATGGAGCTTGGCGGGAAATGTCCGAAGATTGGGAGCAGCACAGAGGAGGCGATGCGTTTCGGGGCAATCGTCGGATACAGGGGAATGGTCCGTGAGATCGTTAATCAACTGAGCGTCAATTTCGGTTCCGGATTCAATCTGGTTGCGACGGGCGGTTTCGCAAAGTGGGTGCTGAAGAATATCGGCATGCCTTTCACGATAGATGCCACGCTTACGTTGCATGGCGCGGGATTGATCGCCGATAGACTTTGTGCAGGCGGAAAGGGAGGTTTCCGGTGAGAATTATGAGGTTTCTGCGAGGGTTGGCGCTCGCATCTTTTGCTGCGTTCATTTCAGGCTGCGGGCTTTTCTGGGAGGATCCGTACGTTGATGTCACGGTTACGCCTCTCAACTGGATAGAGATCCACTACTACAATGCCACGCGTGAACCCATTCGACGTGTCAATGTGCGCATAACAGGGTCAGGACGTGTTGAGGTCAAGTCCGGCACCGCAAGACGCGTTTCCGACAGTTTCGCGAAGGATATCGCCGGCGATACGGTTGCGAACTACCGTGAGCGCGTCTACAATGTTGATGCAGATCATGTGCGAGAGGTGTTTCAGGACCTTGTGAATGGCGGTCTTTTCGACCGGGAGAAGGTCTTCAAGAAAACCAAGAATCCGTCCAATGGGCGCTTTGTGGCTGTTCGGGCCGCCTTCGACAACAAGACGTATTCCGAGCCAGACAACATTTTCGAGACTGATCCCGAACTCGCTGAAAGGATTTACAATGTCGTGATTGAGTTCAATCAACCGATATTGGGAAGGAAAAAATGAGTATAGATACGTTATTGCGTGAGCGCGCCGTGCTGAAGGATGTGCGCCGTGTTGTGGTAAAGGTCGGAACGCATGCCATCGCAAAGAAGACGGGGCGTCCCGATTATCAGGCGCTTCGCCGCATAGTTTCCGGCATATGTGCGCTTCGTGCCGCCGGACGCGAGGTGATTTTCGTGTCTTCGGGTGCGGTCGCCGCCGGTGTCGAGGCTCTTGGCCTTAAGTCGCGCCCCAGTGACGTGAACGATATCCAGATGTGCGCAGCGGTCGGACAGGCGCGTTACATCACGGAATATGAGCGTATGTTCATGGAGAAGGGCGTCCAGATCGGACAGGTGCTTCTTACCCATGCCGACTTTGACGAACGCCGCCGCGCAGCGAATGTCCGCCGGGTGCTGGATCACCTTGTGAAGAACGGTATCGTTCCCGTAATCAACGAAAACGACGTTGTGGCGGATGAGGAGATCAAAGGTCTTACCTTCGGTGACAACGACCAGCTTTCCGCACTGATCGCCAAGCTTACCTGCGCTGACGCCCTTGTGCTGCTTACGACGGTTGACGGTCTCCTTGACGAAAACGGCCGTCGTGTACCTGAGATATACTCGGTCCGTGATGCGCTCAAGCTTGTGAAGGCAGGGCAGAAGGGAACTCTATCCAAGGGTGGAATGGATTCCAAGCTTAAGGCTGTGAAAAAGGCGTCTGAGGCTGGAGCCAATGTCGTAATGGCCAACGGACGTAAAGCCGGGGTGCTTGAAGCCATCTTCGCCGGAAAGAACGTCGGAACGTTCGTCCCTGGCAAGGCACTGTAGCTTCCGCAAGGGACTTAAATCCTTTGCGTTGCCCATACAGACCCTTTCATTTAGGAGTACAGGAAAACCCTCGAGGGAGTACAGGAAAAGTGCTTAGGGAGTACAGAAGAATCCGATATTTCCGTATGTCGCATCCTGAAATCGATTGGACGGGGATGGCAGGGTTCAGGGGTGTGTTGATTCAAAGTTTTGGTGATGCTATAAATGAGGCGATAAAAAACTTTACCTAAATAAAAACCACTTCTCCCCATCTCCACCTCTACACGGCTAAGAAACACTACTATTCAACTTTGACTAACCCTCGACCCGAAACCAATGAACATCGACAAAATAGGATCTGCGTTTCTGCGGCAGATTTTGTTGCGGATGAAGGAGCTTGGGGTTTCGCAGACGGAGCTGTCGCGGCGGATGAAGGTGTCGAGGCCGTACATCACGAAGG
>SUVZ01000140.1 GCA_015061765.1 Lentisphaerota bacterium | reverse complement strand
CGATCCCGACACGTGCCCGACGCTTTTCCTCCATGGCGACGCGGACGGATGGGCTGCGATGAATTCCGTGAAGTGCTGGGAGCAGATGCGCAGGATGGGAATCCAGAGCGAACTTCACACGCTTGCACTTCGCGGCCACTGCTTCCAGAGGAAGGCGGCTCCGGAAACCGGAAGCTACACATGGCTGGACCGCATCGGCGAATTCATGAACCAGCAGGGGATATTCATCGCTCCGGTCGCCGCCAAGAAATGACCTGATCGGCACTGATTATGTCAGGTTAGAGTGCAGATGTGCTATAATTGAGCGGTTCGAAAATAAGGAATAGAGGAACAGGAAAATGGATATGACAGTTACTGAAGACATCATTTACGTCGGCGTGAACGACCATGATGTCGATCTGTTCGAGGGTCAGTACGTGGTGCCGTTGGGCATGGCGTACAACAGCTACTTCATAAAGGACTCCAAGACGGCCGTCATGGACACGGTTGATGCCCGCTTCGGCGACGAATGGCTTAAGAACATTGAGGCTGCGTCTGAAGGCCGTGCGCCGGACTATCTTGTGATCCATCACATGGAACCGGACCATTCGGCGTGCATAGCAAAGGCGCTTTCGGTGTGGACAGATGCGACCGTTGTGGCTTCGGCCCAGGCATTCAGATTCATGGAGCAGTTCTTCGGGGAGGCGGTCGCGCCGAAGCGCATGGTTGTGAAGGAGGGGGATGAACTTGACCTTGGAAAGCATAAGCTCACTTTTGTTTCCGCTCCGATGGTTCACTGGCCCGAGGTAATGGTCTCATATGACTCCACTGACAAGGTACTCTTCTCGGCAGACGGGTTCGGCAAGTTCGGTGCAAACGATGTTGAGGACCCGGAAGGCTGGGACTGTGAGGCGCGTCGCTACTACATCGGCATTGTGGGTAAATACGGCGCACAGACCCAGGCTCTTCTCAAGAAGGCGGCAGGTCTTGACATTAAGACCGTGTGTCCACTGCATGGTCCGATCCTCAAGGGCGAGGCGATCTCCCACGCCATTGAGAAGTATCTTATCTGGAGTTCCTACGCTGTTGAGAGCGAAGGCGTCTGCATTGCCTACACGAGCGTTTACGGCAACACGAAGGCGGCGGCGCTTCTGCTGAAGGAGGAACTGCTCAAGCGCGGATGCCCCAAGGTGGCCGTTGCGGACCTTGCCCGCGACGACATGCCGGAAGCCGTCGAGGATGCATTCCGTTATGGGAAGCTTGTTCTGGCCACGACAACCTACAACTGCGACGTGTTCCCGTTCATGCGCACGTTCATCGATCATCTTACGGAGCGCACCTACCGCAATCGCACCATAGGCATCATCGAGAACGGAACTTGGTCGCCGATGGCGGCAAAGGTAATCAAGGATATGTTCGCATGTTCCCAGGGAATCACGTTTGCGGAGCCTGTCGTAACGGTCAGGAGCGCACTGAATGATGAGTCCCGTGCACAGATCGCCGCCCTTGCGGACGCCCTGAAGTAGCGTCGCCGTCGCTGGGCCCGTGCGCCTGTCGACAAGGCGCACGCATGGTTTTGAGCTGAGCCGATATCCTGAAAATGGTTTGTGGTATAATTTGCGCCGTGAAAAAGATTAAGACAAAGACAGATGCAGGGGGCGAAAAGAGGGAGAAGCTCCCGTTGGTGAAAGGATACACGGCCAAGGACGACATCAAGGCTGTGATGAAGCAGTACAATCTTCCGGACAGGTTCCCCAAGGTTGTGCTGGATGAGGCGAGACGCATCGAAGATTCCGGCGTGTCATGGGAACGGGACCGGCTGGATCTCCGCAAGAAATTCATTTTTACCTGCGATCCCGTCACCGCAAAGGATTTCGATGACGCCCTCTCCATCGAGAAGGACCGCAAGGGCAATCGCGTCTTGGGTGTGCACATCGCCGATGTTTCGCACTATGTGACGCCAGGTTCTGCGCTCGACCGAGAGGCCTGCCGCCGTTCGACGAGCGTATATCTCCTGAACCGTGTAGTGCCGATGCTGCCTGAGGCCTTGTCCAACGGCGTGTGTTCGCTTGTCCCGGGCGAGGACAGGCTTGCGTTCTCGGCGTTCCTCACCTTTGACCGCGAAGGACGATGCATCGCCCGCCGTTTCGCGAAGTCGGTCATCCGTTCGCAGATGAGGTTCACCTACGAACAGGTGATGTCGCTCATCGGCGGCGGAAACAGGAAGGGGCTTCCGAAGCGTCAGGCGGAGGCGGTTCTTTCCATACACGAGCTTGCACAGCAGCTCCGCAGACGGCGTTTTGCCGCCGGGGCTCTTGATCTTGATGTCCCAGAGACGGAGATAGTGCTTGATGAATATGGCGAAATGACCGGACTGGTGGAGCGTCCCAACGATGAATCGCATCAGATGGTCGAGGAGTGCATGGTGGCGGCGAACGAGGCCGTGGCTAAGGAACTGTGGTCCAGGGGCATCAAGATACTTGCGCGTCTCCATGAACCACCGGATCCCGAGAGGATGGAGATGCTTCGGGCAGACCTCGCCGCGATCGACGTCAAGTGCGGCGATATTTCGCACGGACGCAACATGGCGAAGTTTCTCGAAAAGATCAAGCGGCACCCGCTGGGGAGGACAATTTCGGTCATGGTGCTCAGGTCTCTCAAACGTGCGTGCTATGACGCCCGCAAGATTGGCCATTTCGGCCTGGCGAAGGATTTCTACGCCCATTTCACGAGTCCGATCCGCCGCTATCCCGACCTGCTCCTGCACCGCCAGCTTGCGGACTATCTCGCCAATGGCGGTGGACGCCTGCCGCAGAAGACGCTGGACGGCGCGGCGAGGAAATGCTCTGAGCTGGAGGAGCGTGCGGACGAAGCCGAGCGTTCGCTCCATGAGGTCAAGAAGTTCCGCTTTCTTGAGGAGAACGGCGGAGTGTTCGATGCCGTCGTGGGGCGCGTCACCAAGTTCGGACTCTTTGTGGATGTGCCGGCGCTGGCGACGGGCGGACTCGTGCACGTCTCCGCGCTTTCCGACAGGTTCGTCAAATACAACGAAAAGACAATGTCGCTTTCGGACGGGCGACGCACATGGAAACTGGGAGATGCGCTGCGACTGAAGGTCGTGCGTGTGGACTGGAACAACCGCTGGGTGGACTTCATTCCGGCGGAGGAAGTCAGAAGGAGGGGACGGCGATGAGTCTTGCGGTTATGATGAACAAGTTCAACGTGAAGGGGCGGCTCGTTACGTTGGTGCCGTTCGGAAGCGGAAACATCAACGATACGTTCCTTGCCGTATTCCGCAACACATTCACCGAAACGCAGGTCGTGCTCCAGCGTGTTAACAGGAAGGTCTTTCCGCGTCCGGAAGATATAATGGCCAACATGCACACGATCACGCACCACTGCCATGCGAAGCTTGAGCATGACGCAAGGCTCGGCAGCGACGACAGGGTGTGGCAGATGCCGCGCATCGTCAAGACGAAGGACGGTGCGGATTTCCTCCGCGACGACAAGGGCGAGGTCTGGCGCGTCATCACTAGGGTGCTTTCGGCACATGCGTTCGATACCGCGCAGAGCCCGGAGCACGCGCTTGAATGCGGAAGTGCGCTCGGGCATTTCCACTATCTGCTTTCGGACCTTGATCCGTCATCCATCGTCGATCCGCTTCCGGGTTTCCATGTGACGAGCGGATACCTGAAGCAGTATGACCGCATACTTAAGTCCAAGGGCGCGCAGGAGCGTCTGGGCGCATCGATGGAGGCGAGGCGCATGGCGAGGTTCATCGACGAGCGGCGGCGCTTTGCGCTGTGTCTGGAGAAGGCCGTCGCATCCGGCGAACTGAAGAAGCGCATGTTCCATGGAGACCCGAAGGTGAACAACATCATGATCGACGATTTCACCGGCAAGGGGACCGCGATGATCGACCTTGACACCGTCAGTCCCGGACTCGTGCAGGTCGATGTGGGCGATGCCGTGCGTTCGATATGCAATCCGTCCGGCGAGGAGGAGACGAATCTCGGCAAGGTCACGTTTGACGAGGATCTTTTCTTCGCGTTCATGAAAGGCTACATAAAGGAGGCGGGAAGCTTCATGACGGCGGCTGATCGCGAATGTCTCTATGACGCCATCCGTCTCCTTCCGTTTGAGCTGGGGCTGCGCTTCTTTCAGGACTACCTTGCCGGCGACAAGTACTTCAAGGTCCGCCAGCCCGGACAGAACCTGAACCGCGCGCGCGTGCAGTTCCGCCTGTGCGAGGCGGTCGAGGCGCGCGAGGGCAAGATCAGGGACATGATCAAGCGTCTTTAACGGGGTGCCGGCAGAAATGAGATTTGAACTTACTGAATGCTCTGCGCTGTATGCGAGGGATCTTGTGGAGATTGAGGGTGATATCCCCGGTCGCAGGATATATTTCGGGAAGGTTTCCGATGCGCTTCCCGAAATCGGGGCTCCCGAATACAATTTTCGTTCGTGCCGCCTGTTGGCCTGGGCTGTCGAGAATATGCGTTCAAGGTTGGACGGGTTTCTTGACCGCTATGGAAAGGACCGTGTCGCGATTGTTCTAGGTGCGTCAAACACCGGCGTGGACGAGGCTCAGACCTACATAGAATCATCGCTCCGACGCCAGGAGGACGATCCTGAACGCTTCCCTGCGGGGTTTCGGTTTTCCATGCTGGAACTTGGCTCGCCATCTTCGTATCTGGCAGAGGCGACAGGAGTCACGGGTCCGGCGTACACGATATCCACGGCGTGCAGTTCGTCCGCCAAGGCGTTCCCTGCCGCAAGACGCCTCATTGAGGCGGGAATCTGCGATGCGGCGATTGTCGGTGGCGTAGATGGACGCTGCAGGTTCGCCATGAACGGGTTCCATGCCCTCGGCGCCCTTTCGCAGGGACGATGCCGTCCGCTAGCCGAGGATAGGGACGGCATATGCCTGGGAGAGGGTGTGGCGCTCTTTCTGATGGAGCGCGAAGATGCTTCGCGAAGGAATAGGGGTGCCGTATTCTTTGCAGGTGCGGGAGAATCGTCCGATGCATATCATGCCACCGCTCCGGAACCGGAGGGACGAGGGGCGGAGTCTGCCATGCTTGCTGCGATTGCGGATGCAGGTTGCAGTGCGGACGGAATCGACTACGTCAATCTTCACGGTACCGGAACGCAGGCCAATGACTCAATGGAGATGAAGGCCGTGCGACGTGTGTTCGGTGACGGCCTTCGTTCAGGAGACAGAGAGCGTCCGCTTGTCGTCGAGTCCACAAAATCGATGACGGGGCACTGTCTTGGGGCCGCAGGCGCTATAGAGGCGGCGATATGCTGGGAGAAGATCCGCAATGGCGAGGTCCGCCGTTCCATATCGAATTCATTCGCATTTGGGGGCAGCAATGCCAGTATTGTCCTTGAAGGTTGAGGACCTGATTCCGCACAGGCCGCCGATGGTGCTGATAGATGCCATTGAGTCGGTAGAACTTTCAGAGAACAAGCTGGTTGCGTCTTTCACTGCCCGAGAGGAATGGCGAGGGAACTGGTTTGCGCTGGAGTACATGGCACAGACGGCGGCGGCTCTTGCGGGGGCATTCGACAGGGCGTCGAATGAGAACGCGGCGGTGCGTCCGGGATTTCTTCTCGGAACCCGCAGACTTGATCTTGGCCTTCCGGAGTTTGAGCCGGGCTCCAAGTATCTAGTGCTTGCGGTTCGGGAGTATGAGGATGGCGATTCGGCGGTGTTTTCTTGTGAAATAAGGGAGTTTGACGCCAGCGATTGTTCCCGTAAATGCACTGCAACATTGACTGCGTATCGGCCGCCTTTGCGATAGCGATCCTCTTGCCGTTCCGACTTTGTTCGAAAAAAGAAAAAGAATACTTGCATTGAAGTGCGTAAAAGTGTATCTTACGCGCTGTTGTGCATTAGGGTTTTTGTCTTTAATGCATGATGCTGTTTTGTCCGGTGCGTTATGCTTCGGTTAAAATGGCGGGTTTATGAAGATTTACGCAATTTATGGCGAATGAGGCAAATGGGTTGCCGAGTTTGCAAAGAGAGGAAAAGAACGATGAATATTAAGTTCGGTCTGATGGCTGGCGCTGCTGTGGCATGCGTGGTGATGACGGGTTGTAAGGCTCCCAAGGCGCAGAACGCCAATAATTCGGCGAAGCCTGCCCAGCGTATCGTGGCAGAACCTGCTCCGGCTCCGAAGCCGGTGGTCGCCAAGCCCGTTGCCGCACCCGCGCCGGAGCCGATTCGTTGCAAGTGCGCGCCGGGTACTGTTCATGCAGTCCCCTGTGCGTGCGGCGCGGACGACTGCAGGTGCAAAGTGAAGCCTGCCGAGCCGGAGTACACCCTTTATCGTGTGAAGGGCGGCGATATGCTCTCGTCCATTTGCGCGACCTATGGCCTGAGGCAGAGCAAGGTTCTTGAGCTCAATCCTGGCATGGATGCCGACAAACTGTATGTCGGAAAGAAGATCAAGCTTCCCGGAAAGATCGTGCTGAAGGATGCCGATGCAAAATCGCTTGCGAAAAAGCCTGTTGCAAAGAGATCCGTCAAGGCTTCTGCGACCAGGGTTTCCACCTACAAGGGTGCGACAAAAGAATATGTCGTGGTGAGCGGCGATACTCTTGGCAGGATCGCCTATTCTAATGGGATTACGATTAAGTGCCTCAAGGAGATGAATGGCCTCAAAAAGAACACGATTCGGATCGGTCAGAAGCTTAAGGTGCCGGCGGAGAAGCCTGTCGCCGCCAAGGCTGCGCCTGCGCCTGCCGTCAAGGCGGTCCCCTCGCCTGTCGAGCCCAAGGCGGCACCCGCCCCTGCGCCTGATGCAAAGCCTGTTGAGGCCGCGCCTGCCGCGGAATCGGCGCCTGCCGCACCCGCCGTTGAGTCGGTGTCCGAGGTGAATTCTGTCGAGCCTGCGGCGGCTGTAGAGCCCGCCAAGGAAGAGGCGCCTGCACCTGAGGCGCCTGCTGCGCTCACCCATACGGTCAAGGCCGGCGAGGACACTGTTTCCATCGCCATCATGTACAGCGTATCTCCGAGTGCGGTTATGGATCTCAATGATCTTAAGAACACCGATGCGCTTACGCCTGGTCAGGTCCTTAAACTTCCGGCAAACGCTAAACTGCAGTGAAGCAGGCTCGCGTCGTTCTAGGACTTTCGGTCCTCGCACTTGTCGCGATCGGATTCGTGGTGCTCTCATCCGCCGGTGGTCCGGTTGGTTTGAGAACACCACCTTCTTTTGATCAGTACCACTTTGTCAAGCAACAGGCCAAATGGCTTGCTTTGTCGTTGCCCCTTTTCTTCGGGGCGATGTTTTTCGACTACCGCAATTGGCGGAAATATCCGTGGCTTACGGTAGTGATGTACGTGGCGGTGATTCTTGCCCTGTGTGCGGTGTTCGGTTTCCGGCCGGTTAACGGTTCGCGCAGATGGTTGATGTTCGGTCCGATACGTCTTCAGCCCAGTGAGTTTGCGAAAGTCGCCGTGGTAATAGCCATGTCGGTGTTTCTTGACAAGTTGGGCTGGCGGATCGAGCTTTTCTGGAAGGGTGCGGCGAAGGCATTGGCGATTCTGGCTGTTCCGATGGGGCTGGCGGTTGCGGAGCCTGACTTTGGTTCAACCATGGTTTTGGGACTCACCGGCGGTGTCCTGATGTTTGTGGCAGGCATGCGGTTGCGGCATATTGGAATTGTTGGCGCAGCATCAGTGACAAGCGTAGGGGCGCTGTTGATTTCAAATGGGAACAGAATGCGGCGAATCGCCGCCTGGCTGCCTGACTGGCTCAACAAGCAGCTGTCGGTATGGTGTCCGTGGCTAGGGGACCTTACGGTCACTTCGGCAGAGGCGGACGAGGCCAACTATCAGCTTGAGCAGGCTCTTGTCGCAATTCGAAACGGAGGGGAAACGGGTGTCGGCTTCGGTAATTCCATGCAGAAACAGATGTATTTGCCTGAAAATCACACAGATTTCATATTTGCAATAGGGGCTGAGGAATGGGGCATCGGCTTTTCGCTGCTTCTGCTCGTCCTTTTCGTGACGGTGTTCGTCTGTGGCGTAATCATTGCCGCCAAATCCAGCGATAGGCTCGGGAAGTCCATAGCTTTTGGCGTGACATTCCTGATTTTCTTCCAGGCAATGTTCAATATGGGGGTTGTTACGGGTCTTTTGCCCACAAAGGGGCTTGCGCTTCCGTTCATAAGCTATGGCGGAACGAATCTGATGTCCGCATTCATATCGATAGGCATTCTGATCAATGTTTCCCGTCAAAGCGACTTGCAACGCCAAAGGGAAAAGAGTAAAATATCCGCCGTTTTTCACATCAAAGGAGGTTGAGAAAATGTCTCGCATCTATAATTTTTCGGCAGGTCCCGCAGTGCTCCCGCTCGAAGTCCTTCAGGAAGCCCAGAAGGAGTTGGTTGACTACAAGGGCAGTGGAATGTCCGTGATGGAGATGTCCCATCGCGGCAAGGAATACGATGCCATCCATCAGGAGGCGATCGCCACGTTCAAGGAGCTTTGTGGCCTTGACGACGACTGGTCCGTGTGCTTCGTCCAGGGCGGCGCGTCCATGCAGTTCGCGATGATCCCGATGAACTTCCTCGGCAAGGATCAGGTTGCCGACTACGTCAAGAGCGGTACCTGGGGCGGCAAGGCCATCAAGGAGGCCCAGAAGATCGGACAGGTGAACATCGCCGCCGACTGCCAGAAGGATATCCCCACCCGCCAGCCCGACGCATCCGAGTACAAGTGGACTCCTGGTGCGGCC
>SUVZ01000139.1 GCA_015061765.1 Lentisphaerota bacterium | reverse complement strand
CGACGACGAGCTTGTCCCAGACGCGCCTCTCGCCCGTCTTGGCGTCCACGGCGGCGAAAAGATACATTATGCGCGGACTGGGATCCTCCGTGCGGAAAATCGGCATCTGTATGAAATCTGCCTCCCACACTTCCCCTTGTGCCATATCGAACCTTGCGGCCTGAGCGCATTTCACCCGGTCAAGTCCGACGCGCTCGGTCCACGTGACCGTGTTCATGTCCGGCGGCTTGAGCGGAGCGTCGCGCCATTTGCCGTCCAGCCCCTCCCTGCGCGAGAACATCGCGTTTTCGCCCTTGTACATGGCCGGAATCTCCGGATCGTCCTCAAGGCGAAGCATGAGCCCGTAGCATTCGTACAGTACGGGTGCGAGAAGCGCGCGGGTCTCCTCGTCCGGATGGACCGGCGCATATCCCGGCCTGTAGTCGTAAACCTCCGCGCCTCCATCCTTCAGTCCGATGACCTCGTAATGGTCGAAGTCGATCGGGGACAACGCAAACGACACATCCTGGTTCTGCGTGAAGATCGCGAAATCCCGATGTGCGGCAAAGCCGTTGAAAAGCATGAGCCTTGCGGCCATTGGACCGTTCTGCTGGATGTTGACGCACGCTATGAGCGGATTGTCGAACATCTCGGACACAAGCGCCCAATTGTACTTGGCCGCCTTCTTCCACGCATTCAGCGCGGAAATCGCCTTTGCTATGTCATCTATGTTGTTCTTGTCCACGGCCAGATCAGTAAACGAACAGCATTTCCCTGTACTTCGGAAGAGGCCAACGGTCGTCGGCCACGAGATTCTCCATTGCGTCGACGGTCTTGCGGAGCGAGCGCATGGCGCTGATTATCGCATCCGTCTTGCCGCCGGAAAGGGCCTTGTTGAGCCTGTCGCACTTGTGGTGCATGTCGTCGAGTCCCGCGCCGAGCTTGAGCGAAAGCGCGCTGAGCCCCTTCTGTCCGACGGAGAAGCCGTCCTTCTTCGCCAGCGAAAACGCCGTCGCGAGCTTGGAGAACTCGTCGGCGACCACGGGGCGAACCATGGACTGCGCGATCTCGAGCGCGACAGCGCCTTCAATTCCGATGCGGCGGCTGTAGTCTTCCATCGCGATCTCCAGACGCGCATTCATCTCTGCAGGCGTGAGAACGCCGTACTCAAGAAACAGACGCTGGTTGGCCGGATCCTTCAGAGGCGCGATCGCCGCCGGAGTGTCGGGAAGCTCGGGAAGATTGCGCTTTGCAGCCTCCGCGCGCCAACCGTCGGAATATCCGTCGCCGGAGAAGAGGATCCGCTTGTGCTTGCGGATGAGCCTCTGCAGCAGGGACTGGAGCTTCACGTTGAAATCGCCGTCCATCGCGTCGAGCTTGTCGCAGATTGCGTCTATGGACTCCGCCACGATGGTGTTGAGAACCATCTGGTTCACCGAGCAGTTCTGCGATGAACCCGGCGTACGGAACTCGAACTTGTTTCCCGTGAACGCGAAAGGAGACGTGCGGTTGCGGTCTGTCGTGTCCATCGGGAGCGGCGGCAGTGTGTCGACGCCGATCTTGAGCTTTGTTCTGCGTCCGGAGCTCTTCTCGGGCCGGCCGGTCTCGATCTCCTTCATGATCGCGGAGAGTTCGTCGCCGAGGAATATGGAGATGATCGCGGGCGGCGCTTCGTTCGCGCCCAGACGGTGGTCGTTTCCGGCGCATGCCGTAGCGGAGCGCAACATGTCGGCATGAAGGTCAATTGCCCGGATGACGGCGGAGAGCATCGTAAGGAATATCGCATTGTCCTTGGGGTTCTTGCCGGGCTTGAGCAGGTTGCGCTCGCCATAGGCTATGGACCAGTTGCAGTGCTTGCCGCTTCCGTTGACGCCCTCGAACGGCTTTTCGTGCAGAAGGCAGGCAAATCCGTTGCGCTCGGCGGTGAGGCGCAGCACCTCCATGATCATCATGTTGTGGTCGACGGCGAGGTTCAGGTCCTCGAACATCGGAGCGAGCTCGAACTGCGCCGGAGCGACCTCGTTGTGGCGGGTCTTGGCGGGGATGCCGAGCCTCCAGAGCTGTTCGTCCACCTCCTGCATGAACTTCAGGACTCTCGGGCGTATCGCGCCGTAGTAGTGGTCCTCGAGCTGCTGATGTTTCGCCGGGGCGGCTCCGAACACGGTGCGCCCCGTCTGCAGCAGGTCCGGACGCTTCATGTAGTACGAATGGTCGACGAGGAAGTATTCCTGCTCAGCTCCGAGCGTCACGGAAACGTGCGCCTTCGGCTGGCGGAAGAGCCTCATCAGACGTTCGGTGGCGCGGCTCACCGCCTGCACGGAGCGCAGGAGCGGCGTCTTGGAGTCGAGCGCATCGCCCGTATAGGAGCAGAAGACGGTGGGGATGCAGAGCGTGGCGCCGTTCGCATGGCGCTTGATGAACGCCGGGGACGTTGGATCCCACGCCGTGTAGCCGCGAGCCTCGAACGTGGAACGCAACCCTCCCGACGGGAAGGACGACGCATCCGCTTCGCCGCCGATGAGATTGCGACCTGAGAAACCAACGACCATGCCGGACTGCGTGGCCACCTCTATGAAACTGTCGTGCTTCTCTGCGGTGCCGCCGGTAAGCGGCTGGAACCAGTGCGTGAAATGGGTGGCTCCCTTCGAGAGGGCCCACGTCTTCATCGCCTCGGCGACATCGTCCGCAATGGACGGGTCGAGAGGCTTGGAGTCGCGCATCGTGGCAAGCAACTTCGCCGCCACCTTCTTGGGAAGGAGGCGTTCTATCACCTTTGCCGAAAACACATCGTCGCCGTAAGTGCCGAAAGCGTCGGGAATGCGACATTCATTCTTTTCCATGGCCGCAAATTATACCACATCGACAGATTACTTGCTTCATCTACGCATCAATGCACTGGGCCGGACTCAAATATAGCAGCTGGGGTCTTCACCCCAGATGTCGCCGGTGACGGCCTCTCCCCGGGCGCGGAAATTGCCTCCGCAGACATCCAACCAGCGGCATGCGCGGCAACGGCCCTTCACAAATTCCTTCTTCCTGCGCATCAGGTCTAGCAACGAGCCTGGCTCGGGGCTTCCCCATATTTCAGAGAATGGACGGTCCTTGACATTCCCTACCGGATGGTTCCGCCAGAACTGATCTGGATAGACTGTTCCATCCCATGATATGCACGCGATCCCCTCCCCGCTGGAATTGCCGCCGTTGAGACGCAGAAGATTCATCACACGCTCCGAGGGACGCTTCATGTAAAGATAAGGTCCATCGCAATGATTGTCCACGGTCAGGACCTCTACCGGCGACCCAAGGGCAAAAGAGCGTTCTGTCTCTTCCACAATCACATCAAGGGCGGCCTTGCGCTCCCCGGCAGACAGATCATCGGCCGCCATTTCGCCGCCCCTTCCGGCATATACGAGATGATACAGACAGATGCGCGGAACCTTCTCTTCCCGCATCAATGCAAAAATGTCCGGAATTGCGGAAACGTTGAACCTCGTCATCGTGACGCGCAGCCCCACCTTCACATTGCGGGAGACGAGACGGCGGATCGCGGCGAGACTTGCGGCGTAGGCGCCCTTGTGGCGGCGGAACTCGTCATGGACCTCCTCCGTGCCGTCAATGGAGATCCCTACATATCCGGTCCCCAACTCCGCAAGCCAATCAGCCGTATCGTCGTCTATGAGTGTGCCGTTGGTGGAGAACGTAACCCTGAGACCTTTGGATTTTGAATACTCGGCAAGTTCCCTGATGTCAGGGCGGCAGAAAGGCTCGCCGCCGGAGAACAGCAGCACCGGCACCTTCCATGCGGCAAGGTCGTCGATGACAGATCTCGCCTGCGCTCCGTCAAGCACGGCATCCCTACGGTTCTGTCCGGAGGATGCCGATGCATAGCAGTGGGCACAGGCGAGATTGCACGCGGGAGTCACGTTCCACACCACCACAGGTTTCCCGTGGACGTGCTCCGCATAGCGCAACCGGTCGTTCGGCTCTTCGCGGCCGAAGAGGAATTTGCTTACGCTTGTCAATTCAGCGGCGTAAGCACCATGTTGCGGAAGTCGGCGTCAGAATGGTCGCCCTGGATGTAGATCGGACCATTCACGAATTCGTCAGCCGTCATGGCGCCACCGGTGATGCCGACCACCGGAACGTTATCTATGATCTTGATTCCGTTGAGCACGACCGTGAGGTGGCGCCTGTAGAGCGTCACGTCAACCGTCTGCCATTCACCGGCCTTCTTTTCGGCGGCGACCTTGGGTGTTACGCGACCATAGTATGCGGCCATGTTGTGGCAGTCGACAGGCTTGCCGTAGCTGTCCATCACCTGTATCTCGTAGATGCCGCGCAGATAGACACCGGAGTTGCATCCCGGCAGGACCCGCACGTTGTACTTGAGGTTGAAGTCGAAGAAGTCGGCGCGCTTGGTGCGGAGATTGCCGTTCCTGTGAAGCGATTTGCCGTTCGCGTCGCGCAGTATGCGGTTGGAGAGAACACCGTCCTTGAGAGACCAGCCGTTCTCCCTGTCGGCCTCCATCAGCTCGAAATCGGCCATCGTGCCCGCAAGCAGATCGACCGGCTCGCCGCGCACCGCCTTCGTGATGTCGGGAGCGGGGCCGATCTTGGGATTGCGCCTGGCCGAGAACACCTGAATCTCGCCGACAGGCTTTCCGTTGCCGTCAACCTTCTGGTACGTGCACACCGCCCAGTCGCCGGTGATCTTGGCGATGACCCGGTCACGACGCCATGCGCCCTTGTCCTGGGGAAGGTCTTTCGGCTTCATGTTTCCGAACGTAAGGGTGAAGCCATTCTTCTCGACCTGCACATCAGCCGCAGGAAGATCTTTCGGGCTGCCCCAGCGCCAGAGAAGCCTGGCGGCGGGCTTGCCGTCTGCTCCCTTGGAGAGGATGAGGTGGCCGGCATTCATGCGGTCAAAGGGAAGCGTCAGCGCCCAGCTGCCGTACGGGCAGCCGCCCTTGCAGCACTTGGCGCAGTTCTCGGCGGCGAACTCAGGGTTGATTTCCGAGACAGCCATGCGGACCATCTGCTTAAGCGCCTTGCACTTGGCCTTCCTGCCGATGGCGCAGACATCTGCCGCCTGTTCGGGATATGCGCACCAGCGAAGCTGGTCAATGCAGAACTCGGCGACATAGGCGTCATCTGCCGCCGCCGCGGTGTCGAGAAGCGCCTTGGTCCAGACCTCCCGCGGGGAATCGCTGAACCAGGTCCAGAACTCCCACCAGGACGGTTCAGCCGTCATCACGTACTGGCTGACGGCGGCCACCTGGACGGCGACCATGGGATCGGTGGCATATGCACCCTTCACCTTTGCGAGAAGCGCCTTTGCGGCATCGGCATCCTCCGCGAACGCGGCGACAGCATCATCCGAGGCTTTCGCGTCGAGGGCGACACGATTCGTATTGTGCCATTCGACAGCCATTGGATACTGCTTGTCGGAAGCCATTCCGGCCCCGTAGCTGGCGAACGCATTGGGATCCTTTGAGGTCTTTCCGGCTGCGACGGCGGCGAATGCCATCGCTCCGATCATTGCGGAAAAAACGAGTTTCTTCATTTCCTAATCTCCTGTATGTTGTGCAAACCGCCCTGTCAGCCCCACATTTCGGTTTTCCAGGGCTCGCGCATGGACTGGTAGAGGAACCTGTCGGCAGCCGGATCGTCCACCGCATGCAGCGTGACGGGGTCGAACTCGAAACCGCGGCCGAGACGCTCGGCTGCGATTCCCAGATTGAACATCGTGCATGAGCGGAAGCCGTTGGACTCGTTGAGCGCAAATATCTTTCGCGTCTTGCAGCTGTCGATGAAATCGGTCTGCTGCGGCGCCGGCTTCGGAAGTTCGGCAAGCGTCTTCACGACCTTCTCGTCGGGCCACCAGCCGTTGGCGTCCTTGATGCGGAGCGTTGTGCTTCCCTCGCCCTTCTTGTAGACGCAAAGCCCGTTGGAACCCCGGAGAAGCGGCTCATCCTTGAGGGATTCGTCGCCGTCGAGTACGACCTCAGTTCCGTCGTCGTACGTGAGCGTGATGCGGTCGAAGCGGCCCACCGCCTCCGGATGCTGCTTCGGTCCGACGTAGTCGACCTTGACAGGGCTCGTCTCATCCTTGCACAGCAGGTACTGGAGCGGATCGAGATAGTGCTGGGCCATGTCGCCGAGACCGCCGGAATCGTAGTCCCAGTATCCGCGAAACGAAGTACCCGCACGATGGGCGGTGTACGGCTTCCACGGCGCCGGACCGAGCCACATATCCCAGTCGAACCCTTTCGGCACAGGCTCGACCGACGAATTCACGCGACCGGACCAGCCGAACTTCCAGGAGAAGCCCTGGCCTGCGCCGAACGTACACTTTAACGGACCCTTTCCGAGGAGGCCGTTCTCGACGACCTGGCGGATCGGCTCGACCGTGGTGCCGAACCCGTAGAACTTGCCCTGGAAACGGAACCACGTGTTGAGGCGGAACATGCGCTTGCGCTCCTTCACGACCTCCATCACGCGCTTGCCTTCGCCGACCGTGCGCGTCATCGGCTTTTCGCACCAGATGTCCTTGTCGGCCTTGGCGGCCATGACGCTCATGCAGCCATGCCAGTGCGGAGGCGTGCAGATGTGGACGATGTCGACATCCTTGTCGGCGAGCAGCTCCATGAAGTTGCCGTAAGCCTTGATCTTGCCGAAGCCATTCTTTTCGGCATGGGCAAGACCGGCCCGTACACGGGAGACATACGGATCGCAAAGGCCGATGAGGCGGGATGCCTTGTTTGCGAGATGGTTCCCCGAATGCGCGATCGAACCGAACCCGATCAATGCACGCGTAAGCTGGTTCGACGGCGCGGTGGCACCATGCAGGACGCTCGCGGGAACGATGGAGAAAGCACCGAACGCTCCGACACGCCCGAGAAAATCTCTTCTGTTGATCATGAATTAATGATTCCTTTCCTGTTTAAATGTTTCAGATTATATCAAATTGCATTGATGAGGTCATCCACAAAGGCCAAAAGCATTGACGGCGATTTAAAAACGGACCTTCTCGGATATCAATCTGCGATCAGTCCACTTTCGCCTCCTGGGCCGTCGCCAGGGAGAAGTTCCATACGCCTGCATTCCGGCACGTGTCGATCACCGACATGAGCGACGAATATGCAGTTTCCCTGTCGGCACGGATCACCACTGGCTGACCAGGATAGAATTCGGCGACTTTCCTCAAACGGTCCTCAAGGTCGGCAAGCGCAAGCCTTCTTGCATTCACCGTTACGGAACCATCCTTTGAAACATTGAGAATCACCTCGCCCGGCAATCTTCCGAGAGTCTCAGATGATGACGCAGACGGGAGTGATATCGTCACCTCGCTCTCCCATTGAGAAAACACGCTCGCTGTCACAAAGAAGCAAAGCAGAAGAAATATGACGTCCAACATCGACGTCAACGCCAGCGCCGGAGCCTTGGCGCGGGGTTTCCTACCTAAGAACTTCATCTGCAATCTCCTCAAGCTCCGCGATTCGCTTTGCGGCGCGGCGACGGAAAAATGCATATGCCGCAAGAGACGGAATGGCCACCGTCAGTCCAAATATTGTGGTTACGATCGCCTGCGAAACACCCTGGGCCAGCACCACAGGCTTTGCATTCGCCGCAACATCGGATGCGATTCCGCCAAACGCGGAAAACATGCCGAGAACCGTACCCAGAAGACCGACAAGCGGCGCAATGGCGGCGATATCCGCAAGCCACTCCACCGAAGCGTACATGGCATCCGCAACTCGACCGCCAGCCGCCTCAGGATCTTTCGCCCTGCGGATGTCCTCAAGCAACCCAGGAAGCGCACCTCGCCGATGGGCAAACGACACATACACGCACACCGCAAAAGCGACGACAGACAAAGCGGCGAGCACCCACATCAGGAAGCCGCCATATTCCCATGCTTGACGAAAAGTTACTGCATTCATAGTGAGAGGTTGTTTTTAATTTACGAACTGCCGCCAATTATACACTTTATCAAGAAGCGAATCAACACCGCACCAAACCGCACATCACATTTGTAGGATCAGCTCCCCGTTCGCGGCCTTGGCACCGCTCAAAAGAGGCCGCAGACGGTGCTTCCGGCAATCTTTCATTCCGCGGCTATCTCATACAGCATGGTGGCGTTGGACGCATCGCGCGAAACGTCAGCAACGAATCCAAGCATTCCGCCCGCGAAATGACTCGGAATCTCTCCTCGTCGGGCGCCACTGCAGTCCAAGGCGTAAACCTTCCAGTTCCCCACGCCGAGGGAAAGCAGAACCTCGGCCCTGCCCTTGCGCATGAGGTGCGGCAGACGCCCCCAGCGGAGCAACTCCTTGCATGAACTGTCTGCGTAGGCAATCTCGGTGTTCTGCACGTCCGTAAGATGGCAGAACAGCATGCGACGCGATTCCGGGAACGGTTTCCCGTCCAATGTACTTGCCCAGACCGTCGCATATCCGTCGAGCTTGGCCCTGAGGACGCCCGCGTCGACGATTCCACTCTCCTCAAAACCGCCGCACGTACGGTCCGTCACGATGCGCAGACCGCCGGTTTTGCGGTCGGTCACGATAGCTGATCTGTCGCCGGTTTTGAGATCCTCCCGAAGAAAAAGGCAGAGCGAGGCGCGTTCGCCGGCAAGAGAGAGAGGATCGCCGCTCATGTCAAAATATGTCATGGCCTTCGGCCCGTACACACCCTTGATTCCGTGGCTCCAGGCGAAACGCCAGAGACCGTCCAATCCCTCCTGCGCCGCGACCGCACCAGTCTCGATTCCGCCAAGCCCACGGTATCTGCCGGG
>SUVZ01000138.1 GCA_015061765.1 Lentisphaerota bacterium | reverse complement strand
GGCTTTTGTCTGAAGCCATGGTCGCGTCATATTGCCAATGGAATCCGTAAGACTCCCAAATGGTATTTACGGGATTGGTCGGGTATCACGGATGTCGGTAAACGCAATGAGACAATAGTTGCTTGTCATTTGCTTAAGGCTGTTGAATTCTGGACAGATATTGGATTGGGGGATTATGATCTTTTTTACCTGCGCGACAAGCAGAAACGAGAAGTGGATTTTCTAATTACCAAAGATGGTGCGCCATGGTTTATGGTGGAGGTGAAGACTTCAGACAGGTCATTATCCCCATCCTTGGCGCATTTCCAGAAGCAGACAGGGGCTCAGTATGCTTTTCAAGTCGTGTTCGATTTGCCGTTTGAGCCTGTTGATGCGTTTTCTTATACTGAACCTGTTGTGATTCCTGTGACAACATTACTTTCACAATTGGTGTAAAATATCTGATTGCACAAGAAGTTCACCAAGGTGTCGAACCGTATTATAAAGAAGAACCTTGAACGGCTGGTTGAGGTTAAAGCGAAGATCGAGGTGCGTTGTTTCAGTGCCGAACTGTACGGACGGCGCGGATCTCGCCGCCCGTCATCGCTATCTCAACTCTATCGGCATTCCGGAGTCGTCGATAGTCGATCTTAAATACTACGATTACGCCCGCTCCAAGTATCTTGCTCTCGGCATGAAAGACGCCATGCCATAATCGTGCATTAGCCTTGCAGCCCTGTTCGCAGTGTGCGATACTGTAAAATTGCAGGTGAAGGGTTGAAGTGGAAAATAATTGGGAATAATTGGGGATAAATCCTGCAAAGAGTGATAATTTCACCTGTAAAACTGGTGTCTTTTTATAAAATAGCGTTATTTTGGAGGTGTATAAGATTTCGTCCGCGCCATAATCTTGAGAATCAGTCCAAACCGTGTTCTCATTGAAAGGTCGTTAGCGGTGATATTGATAATTGTCGATGGGTGCTTCGCGCTCAATGGCGGCTTAGGTGATGTGGGACGAATTAGCTTATATTTGCTTTGGGCGAAGCACAACCTATATCCTGCCGAAAATTGATTTCTGCAGCAGATTAGTTATTCGACGGGAGCCGATTTCAAGTGCGCAATGCGCGGTATGCAGAAAGTGACATACCGTATCGTTTTTTGAATGCCTCTTTGAGATTTGAGTTTGAATTGAAACCGCAGAATCCGCCGACAAGATCAATGGGGGTGGCGGTTTTTGTCAGCATTTCACATATGTGTTCCAGCCGGCACTGACGAAGTTCCTCAATAGGCGTATTGCCCGTTACCTCCTGAAATCGGCGTTGAAGGATGCGTGGAGAACATCCGGCTGCGGCGGCGATGTCGAAGAGTTTAACGGGGGCTTTTGCGTTTTTCCTGATGTATTCGCGTGCGAGGGAGACGATGCGCGCAGAGCCGGTGAGGTCGAGCGTCGAGAGCCGTTCGACGATTCCTGATATTCCGTAACGCAGAATCACCGGCCGACATGGCGCACCCTGCATAAGCGAGTCGAGCAGTTCAGCCAGCCGATATCCAGACATTTCGAATTCAGGTTGAATGCTGGAGATCGACGGCCGACTCCATTCGCAGAACATTTCGTCGTTGTCCGTCCCAAGGACGCTGATCTGCTGCGGAACCGTGATGCCGATACGCTCGCAGATGTCTATCACATGTTTGGCGCGCGAATCGATTGCGGCCAGCAGGCCGCATGGCTTGGGGAGTGCGCGAAGAAAGCGCATGAGCGTGCGTTCCTCCGCTCTCCATCCGGCTTTATCCGAAGCGTGGTAGACTGCGCATTTGAATCCATGCCGTGCAAGCTTGTCACGGAATCCTTCAAGGCGTTCATCCACCCACGCCAATTCTTCCGGCATGCCGACAAATGCAAAAGAGGTGAAGTTTTTTCTGAGGAAGAATTCCGCGCCGCATCGTCCTACGCCTTCATTGTCGCACACAACTGCGCCGAAGCGGCGGCATCCCGGCGGCGGCACGAGATTGCGTCCGTTGGCGATTACGATGGCCGGAGCGGCGAAACGTCGCATCAGATTGCGTTGTGCCAGAAATTCCGGAGTTGTAATCAGTCCGTCAAGTTTAATCCCCGACATGTTTGAGAGACGGCGGTTTGCGACATGGTCGCCTGCAATGATAGCTTCCAGATGCGGATGGGATTGCAGGTATCTCAATATGCCTGATACTCTTTCCCGTCCGTCCTTGCTGTCCATCGGAATAAGGATGGCGACGCGCTTTTTTCGTTTTATGCCCAATGATGCATTCTTCAACATGGAATGTATTGTATCAAAATGCATCGCACATCGAAAGTGCATGCGTAATAACGGATGTCAATAGACGCTATTTAGCATGTCTGATTATTGATATCGTCGGGTCGGTTGTGCTATCATTGAAACAATTTTGAAACCGTAAGGCATGCGGCTGTTTATCAAGCGAGAGAAAACAATGAAGAAACTACTGCTGATGACGTGTGGGATAGCGGCGTCGGTCGCGTTTGGTGCGGCGACTACAAACGAGGGCGGCGAATACACATACCCAAGTTGGCAAGACGACAACCGAACAACCGGCCAGACCGGCGACCAGATCTGGAATGTGACTTCTCCGCTTTCGCTCGGTAAGTTTTGGCCGGGGCAGACTGATGAGGTGGATTACTGGCAGATTTACCGTGGCGCGTCGATTACGACTACGGTATCCTCTCTTGACCGTATCATGAAAGGCAATGTTATATTCGAAAACAACATCGTGTGGGCCGGAACGGAAAACTATATCGGTCTCACCGGTCCGACCAGGCTCGTACTGCGCAACGGTGGCTCTTTAACGGTCAGCGGCGATGATTTGCGCATCGGGCAAAAGCACGGCAATGACTATGCGAATACCCACGGCGCTCTCTTCATGGAGGAACCAAGCGCTTTGACTACAGTCGGGAAAAACGCCGTTGTCGGCAACACCCGGCCTGGAGCGATCTGGATGGACGGCGGGGTGCTGTCGATCACGAATGGTGTGTTGAAGACCGGCGGCTATTCCGGTCAGGACGGATATATCCGTATCAACGGCGGCGATGTGTCGCTGGGTTCGGGCAATGCCGATTTCCTGAATATCGGTTGCGCCGCCAACTATGGTTCGCTGCATATTTCAGGCGGGGTGTTTTCTACGCGCAGAACCGGCGGCGTGGCTGGTGATGTCTACGGGAAGGTCGGTTTGTACGCAAATAAGTCTGCTGACATTTATGTCGACGGAGGACTTCTCGATCTCTGGAACGAGCGCTTTGGTCTCGGATACTGGAATGCGACCGGTACGACGGGCGGCCGCGCTTCGCTGACTGTCGACGGAGACGGCCGTGCCGTGGTGAGCATTGTGGCTCTGGGCCGCACGGGCAGCGGTAATGCCTCGGTCATAAATCTCAACGGCGGACGTCTTGAAATTATACACTCCACAGGCTTTGCCACATACGGAAATACCGGTAACAGCCGTTACGTCAATTTTGACGGTGGAACGCTCGCGCTTGTCAAAGATCCGCGTTTGTCATCCATGCATGGAGCACTAACCTCTGATGGAGAAAAAGTTGTTTATCCCGGCGGCGGTACGATTGAAGTGCCGTCAGGAATTACAGCGAATATCAAGGTCAATTCCATGCGAAAGGCCGTCGGGTTCGGTATCAAGGAAATCACGCTCACCAATCCCGGTTCCGGTTATGTGACGGCACCGGAAGTGAAACTTGTCGGCGGAAGCGGCTCTGGCGTATCGGCGTACGCAATCATGAACAAGGATCGTTCGATCAACCGCATTGTCGTGACCTGCCGTGGTGAGGGATATGCGGAGGGCGACAGCGTGACGGTGTCAATTGTATCCACGACCGGCAGCGGCGCGGAGGCGACGGCGACACTCGCATCCAATGACGGCGGTATAATCCGCAAGACAGGAGCGGGTACGTGGCGGCAGCAGGAAAAGGACAATCCTTTTGACGGAGAAATAGAAATCGCCGAAGGAAAGCTTGCCGTCAGCAATGCCGGCTTCACGGCGGCATCTGCCATTCGCATGGGTGAGGGCACTGCGGTCGCCCCCGTACGCGGAGGTATCTCCTCCTTGAATCGACTTGATGTCACAAACGGCGTCGTCACCATTGCCGCAACCGGTTCGTCCGGTACGGCGGAGCTTACCATCGGTGAGCTTTCGGTTGATCACGGTCTTGCGCTTGTTACGCATACCAATGATCTTGCTCTCGCGCTCGCGTCGACCGACCTGACATCGACTTCGTCTTCGGCAAGTCCGGTCGTTAACGGATTGGTCTATGCGAACAAAGACGCAAGCGCCTACCGCAATCCGTCGCTTTTCGAGCGCGCGGAGGACGGATCACTCTCGCTGGTTAAGACAACGACTGCGGCTGTTCCCGGTGAGAACGACAACTGGAAGCCAGCATCGAGCGTTTCGGCGACTGACGCTCCTGAAGTGTCCGCAGTGAACAGCATTATCATGCAACTTACGCCTGTTGAATGTTATTTGAGGAACAGCGGGAATATTGAAGTAAAATCAGGAATGATAGTCTGTCAGCGTCCGCATTCATATCATGGCGGTGCAATCAGAATTGAAGTGACCGGCGGCGGCGCTTTTACCACCCGCGCAAAGAACGGAATGTTCATATATGGCGACAACTATTTGGCTGGCCAGCGTTCCAACAGCACTGCAAATGACGGTATTGTGAATAATGGCAACTTATGGCGTCGATACTACGGCCCGTTCGCCGATCCTGATGAAAATACGCCGATGACTCTCACCGTCGCAGGCGAGAAGCAGGCGCGTCCGGAACTTGGCGCTCAGGCGTGGCTTATGAAGGATCAGACATTTTCCGGCGGACTGAACCTCGTCAACGGTGGTGTGTTTATACAGTCCGACGCCGGGCTGGGCGCAAGCGGTTCGCCGATCCGTGCAAGCGGATACTGTTCGATCGCCTCATACGGTGAAAACACATTATCCATATCCCGACCAATTCAGCTGATAGATGGCTCAGCGCTCATTTTCTCACCATCTATGGCAACGGGAAACGCTGTTTCCGGGGAACTCTCCGGCAGCGGCGACCTGTTGACTTCGGATGTCAATCGAGGCGGTTGCGCAATGGCTTTTACGGGGGATCATTCGTCATTTACGGGTGATTATTATATTCAGGGCAATGCCCGGATATCTCCGGCTACGTTCTCCATGCATGCGGGAATCTGCCTTGCCGACGGCACGAACGGCATAGGTGTGATTGAAACGTCCGGAACTTTCACACATTCCGTCGGTACGGGGAAGGGTGAACTCTGCTGGAAGAGATTCAAGGCTTATCCTGAGTCATACGCTTTGCGCGGCGGTTTTGCGGCTTTCGGCGGAGATCTGACGGTCAACCTTGGCGGAGCGGGAGCAAAACTGCTGCCGGGCAGCGCTTATCTCCCTGATGGCGCGGTAATTCAGCTGCAAAGCCAGTATGCTGACAGTGCGCTTACGTTCGCCAACGGTTTCGAACTTGACGGGAAGACTCAACGCATCAATGTTTGGAAAGGAAAATCGGCAATCCTTTCGGGAACGGTTTCCGACTCGGTCAGCGGCGGTGCATTGGCTGTGACCGGTAATATTGATTTTGCGGGTGTACTTGAAGTGTCGGCGGCGAACATTGCGTCCGGCGCGGCAATGGTGACGGTGAATGGAGATCTCGCGTTCTCCGGCGCGAAGGTAGAACTTCCAGCGTCTGTTACGCCGGAAACTCTTGAAGCATACAAAGATACCGGGATTGTGCTTTTCACGGCTACCGGCAATGTCATGGGATGTCCTGTGCTTGAAGCGCCGGGTCTCGATGGCATGTGGAATCTCCGCTCGAAGCGGAATGGCGCCGTGTCGCTTGTAAGGTCCAAGGGAACGGTTGTTGTTTTCAGGTAAAGTATGGAAAGAAAAGGAGATAGTGATAGTGAAAAATAAGTTGTTGTCTTTCTTCGTGATGCTTGGTCTGGCGGCGTTGGGTTCTATTGGGCCGTTCAATGTGCGCGATTACGGCGCCAAGGGTGACGGCATAACCAAGGATACCGCCGCCGTTCAGAAAGCGATTGATGCGGCGCATGCCGCCGGGGGCGGCGAAGTGCTGCTGCCGCCGGGGGTCTACCTCTGCGGGTCGGTGTTTCTCAAGAGCGGCGTCGACTTTCATTTGGTGCAGGGAGCGGTACTGAAGGGGAGTCCGGATCGTGCGGATTACAACGCGGCCGGCATCGCGCCGCAGAATTGGGGGCGGCTTGGAGTTGGCGACAACACGAGCGGCGGCCATCTTCTTCTCTGCATCGAGCAGAAAAATGTCACGTTGCGCGGTCCTGGAAAAATAGACGGCAATGTCGGCGCGTTCTTGAAGCTGCCGGACGGCTCCCATCCTCCGCACAAACTAAAGATACCGTGGCGTCCGTCGCAGATGGTGTGGTTTGTGGAATCCCGGAATATCGTGATACGCGATATCGAGCTTGCCGACGCGCCATATTGGAGCTGCTTCATCCACGGCTGTGAAGATGTGGTAGTGGAGCGGGCGGATATCCACACGGTGCGCAATCCGCATACGTATAATGGCGACGGACTTGACATCGATTCGTCGCGCCGTGTTCGCGTGACGGACTGCAACATCTCGACTGCGGACGATTCGATTACACTTCGTGCTGACGGGAAGCGTCTCAAGCGAGACGGCGATTGCGCAGATGTTGTGGTTTCAAACTGCACGTTCTCTTCAGATTGCAACGCAATTCGTGTAGGTGTCGGGAATGGACATATCCGTGACTGCTCGTTCCGCAACATTAAGATTTTGAATACGAGATATGCCGTCAATGCCGTTGGTGCATGGTCGCGTCCGGAACATGGCGTGGACATATCGCGGATTTTCTTTGAAAATATGGAAATCGATGCAAAGGGTTTCTGCAAGTTTTACTATAGGATGGCTACCGGAAGCGTCTTCGACGGAATTTCGTTCAGGCATGTGCGCGGCAAGGTCCGTGAACCTTCCATTTTCGACGACACACCGGAGCGTCCGTTCCGCAATCTTCGGTTTGAGGACGTGAAGATCGAAGGGGAAACATCATCCCGTGTGCTGGAGAAGTCTGAACCTTTTTCCTTGGTAAAGCCCGGGCGCTGGAAAATCTTCACCTACGACAAGCCGGACAAGACACCGGTAGTGTTCGGCGGCTGGAGCCGCGCCGAGAGGGTGAAATCGCGGGATTACTGTGTATATCTCGACGTGTACTATGCCGACGGCAGCAGAGATTGGGGTAAAGAGCGGTATGCGGAATGGCATCAGGGAACGCATGACTGGGAGTATACCTGCGGAGTGTTTCTGCCGAAAAAACCGGTTGCCAAAATTGAGGCGTTTGTTTTTAACCGCCAAGGCACGGGCAAGGCGGAATTTCGGGATGTCTTTCTTGAACGCCGTGAAGGTAAAGGTGATCGCATCAACGATATCCGCATGTCGCTCAAGCCGTTTGCAGACGAGGATGAAATCAGCTACGGCATCTTTACCGGCAGAAATATAGTCAAGAAAACTGAACGCAAACCATCTGCACTGACTTTCACTCCGCCGCCGGACGGCGTGACGGTGTGGACGGCAAGCCCTATGGATTGGATTACGCCGCTTACAGCTCCTCCTGTAGGGGCGGCAAAGTCGATTTCCCTTTCGCTGGCGCGCAGAGAGCGCGAGTCGTCGCAACTTTTGGTCTCATGCGGCGCCGATACGGAACTTGTCAGCGTCACGCTTGAGATCGAACCGCTTAAGGACGCCACCGGCAGAATCCTTGACGGCGGGGTGAAATGGGAGCGGATTGGCTATGTGCCCCGCAAACCGGGTTATCATCGACATCCGAACGCGCCGGAGGAGCGGGAGATGTGGTTACCCGATCCTTTGCTTCCGGCAGCGCCGTTCAGGGTGCGGCGCGCTTCCACCCAAGGAACTTGGATTACGGTGTACGCGGCTTCCGGCGCCAAGCCGGGGGTGTACCGTTCGAAGGTGCGGGTATTGCGGGGCGGCAAGACGGTTTCTGCCGTTCCGCTTGTGGCCAAGGTGCTTGATTTCGAGCTCGCGCATAAGTTCGCGCTTGATACGGCATTCTCGCTCATGGACGGTTTTCTGCGGGACAAGTATCCGGCTTCGTGGCGGCGGATGAAGAAGCAGGCGATTGATGTGATGCTGGATCACAGACTCAATCCCGATGATATCTCTCGCACTTCGCCGCCGGAGATAGAGGATCTTCTGCATGCAAGGTCTCGAGGCATGAGCAGGTTTAATATCCTCAATATCGTGCCGGAACCGAAACAGCCGGTCAAATGGGTGTGTTCGGTCAGACCTTCGGAAGTGTTCAACGACGAGTTCTATCGCGTTTTTACAGGCAGGCTGCGGCCGTATCTGAAGAAGCTTGAGGCGAACGGACTGGATGGTATGGCCTATCTTTATGGATTCGACGAATGCCAGAAGAGCTATTACAAGGGAATAGATTGGATGTGGAAGAAACTCAAGGTAGATTTTCCAAACCTGCCGCTGATGACGACCACGAAGATGTTCAGAGATCTCGTCAGAGGCAAAACAAACGGCTTTGACTGTGTGACTACGGACTGGTATTGCCCGGTATCCAACGACTACAGCAAGAAATGGGCCGAATTCCTGCGCGCAAAAGGCAAGAAGGTCTGGTGGTACACTTGCTGCAGCCCCGGACATCCCCATGCCAACATGGCGTCGCTTGAGCATCCGGCTGTGGAAGGGCGGCTTGTGCTGGGGTGTCTTACGTGGCTATACCGTGCGGACGGATTCCTTTTCTGGCACGTCA
>SUVZ01000137.1 GCA_015061765.1 Lentisphaerota bacterium | reverse complement strand
TACGATTTCGCCCGTAAGCACCTCGCGGCAATGACGTCCGCGCAGCTCACCGATACGATCGACTACGTGCTTTTCGGTGCAGACTGGACGGCTTGCGAACTCGCGCCGCCTAAGAAGCGCAAGGATGGCGATGTTGCGGATGCGGCGACATCGCCCGCTCTCGGCGTGTTTGTTGGCGCGTCGGCGCGTAAGATACCGCTTTCGCTTGATGAGGCGAAGAAGCTCACTGCTTCCGAGATTCTGGAGATCGTCAACCGTGTGGATGTGATGGATCGCAAGTTCGATCAGGACCGCGCCAGGAGCGACGCGCTTTCGGCGTATGTCCGCGCCCGCGAAGAGATCAGGGGCAGAGGGCGGGAGGTCAAGGAATGAATGCGCCGCCTCTTTCAAGCTGCCAGTACACCAGCCAGATGCTGAAGATGAGAAAACCAAGCGCAGAGAAGAACCGCAGAAGGAAGCGGAACGGATGGCGTCGGACATCTTCTAAGTATTGCCGCATGCGTTCTTCTTCCGCAACCTTTTCCTCCAGAGTCATGGGGCGTAGAGGCTTTAATCCGCAAGCCACAAGCCGCCATTCGTCTTTTGGAAGTTCTCTGCCTAAGTAATTCATGCCGAAATTATAGCACAAAATGAATACTAAAGAGATATATCTGAAAGTCAAGGGCTGGTTCGAGGACAAGATCTCGACAAGGCTCAATTCCGCCCTGAAAAAAATCACCCCGATGTTCGGAAAGGTTGCTCAAGGCATCGGCGGCCTTACAAGCATGCTTCCTTCAATGGATGGAGCTTTGAATAAGGTCACGGCGGGCATCAATGGTTTGGTGGCGGGATTTCTGTCGCTTGGCCCTGCCGGTGTTGTGCTTGCCGGCATTTCTGTTGCTGCCGGAATGATAACCGATAAGCTGATGGGCGCCGCGAATGCCGCCAAGAAGCTTGCTGAGGATCATCTCGCCGCAATGCAGGAACGTCTCAGGCAACTCAAGGCGGATGAAATCGAGAAGCTCGACAAGGCGATTTCCAAGGCGGCGGACGATGCAGACCGCGCCGCCAAGGCGTTTGACGCTATGGCTGCGGCTTACATGAAAGTCGCCCAGGCGAAGGACGCGACCTCTGCCGCCGGTGATGCTGCCGATATCTCCGCTCTGGCTCTTGAGCGTCAGCAGGCGATGAATGCCGCCGGATCAGAAAACGAAGCTGCGGCAATCGGTGCCGGGTACGATGTTGCAATTGCGCAGCGTCGTCTTGCCGCCGCCACGGATCAGCAGTCCGCCGCCGTGGAGCGTGCCGCGGAACAGGCCGCAGACGATGCGGAGCGTGCAGCCGCTTCCGACAAGGCGGTTGCCGATGCCCGGGATGCGTATCTGCTTGCACTCAAAAAGCAGAATGAGGCGGAGAACATGGAAGCCGTCGCTCCGGATGTCCTGAAGGCGAGAAACAAGTCCGTCGAACAGGCGAGAAAGAATCTTGAAGCTGCGGAAATGCGCCGCACTGCCGCTTATGCGCAGCAGGAAGCATCAGCCGAGGCGGTGAAACAGGCGGAGCTGCGCCGTGCCGCCGCCATTGATGATGCGACTGCCGCCGTGGAAAATGCGGAGCGTGCGGAGGCAAAACTGCTGGAATCGCAGATATTGGCCGAGCGGGCCGAATATGAGAAGCTTGAACTAGAGGCGGAGAAGAAGGCCGCCGAGGAACGCCAGGCCGCAGAGCGTGCCGTTGCCGATGCCCGGAAGCGTGAAGCGGATTCCGTTCGCGCTTCCATCGCCGAGCAGGAGAAACAGCGCTCTTTCTTCGAGTCGGAGCTGTCGAACGCCGCGCAGGAGCTGACGAACGCCTGGCATCTCTACCGTGACAAGTCCGCCATGCAGGCGGTCATGGATGAAGAGAAGGCGCAGAAACAGGCGGAGAAGGATTGGGCGAAGGATTTCGCGTCCCTTAAGAGCCGGCGGCGCGATTGGCGCACCGCTGAAAATCTCAATGTTGACGACCGCGCCGTGCGTGAGGTTGCTCTGGCCAAGGAGCGCAAGGATCAGGCGGAGAGGTCGCTTGTTGAAATCGCGGAGAATACGAGACGCACCCGCGAACAGCTCGAAAGCCTGCTTACGATGAAAGGGGGTGAATAATGGGATTTGCTACATATGAGACCGGCGACAGGGGCATTGTCAATAAACGCGGCTATAAAACTCTTCTCCAGGCGCAGGTGGTTCCGGCCGTGACGGTTGACGGTGTGCCCACATCCTGGAAGCGCGTCGTCGCTATCGGCAACGTCACGGAGACCGTGCGTGAAATCGTGGGGCTTTCCGAATCGGATGCAATGAGCACCGACACGGTTGTCGGCGCTGACGGCGCCTCGATTTCGCTCAGTGATGCGTTGACGCTTTCCGGCGGCGCAAATCCGGCTGTCACATATTCGCGTGAAGTTACGCGCACAAAGGACGGCGATTCCATGCTTTGGACCGTGTGCATCCATGAAAGATCCATGTCGATCGAGGAGGGCGTTGGATGAGCTTGCATGTAAAGGATGACTTTGCGCCGGGCACTCCGATCTCTGCCGTCGGCTGCGACTGGTTCAACAAGGTGGGCGGGTTCGTGAACGCGCTTATCGGAGGTTTGGGGCTGAAGGTATCGAAGCCATCCAGACCTTCCGTTTCCGCGCCTGTCTCCATCGAGATCGATGTTGAACAGGTGAAGAAGATGCTTGATGATACAGATGCGCCGTCCGGAGATCCGACGGCTCTGGCGAAGAGCACCGGGTATGTAGCGGCTGATGAAGAGACTCAGGAGCGGGACAAGGAATGGAGTCGCGGTGATGTTGAACTGGATGAGGATGGAGAGCCTGTCGAGAATGATGACGGGACAACGCTTCCGGTGGGCGCCACGTTGCAGGTGATATCGCGTATTGTGAGCGTTGGCGGCGTGGCGTACCGGCTCCACATCCGTGAAATGGCCGTGGAGCCGGATGGGCGCATCAAGTCCATTTCCAAAGAAAAGGGTTATTTCGAGATTGTTTCACTGTAAGGAGTGACCATGAAAGTGATTCGTATAGATGTTGAAAGATTGGCTCTGCCGCTTGCCACAATCGATGTGCGCAGGGCTTGCGCGTATCCGGTGCGCATTTCGGGCGTTCCGCGTGAAGTGTCGAACGTGCAGCTTACGGTGATTTCGGTAGAGGGGGACGCCTTCAACCCGATCCCTGCTTCCATCGATGCGGAAGGGGTTTGGAAGGCGAAGCTTCCGCCGATGATGTTTCCGGCTGTCGGCTGCTGCCATTACGAAGTATGGGGACTCGATTCCGACGGCGACAAGTTCGCTCTCGGACGCGGCTGTATTGCCGTCCGTCCTTTTGAATCGGGTGACATGATTCCCGTCTCGCCGACCGGCAGTCAGATTATCACCGAGATCCCGGACCGTTCCGGAAGGCTCCACAAAGTTTTCGCCGAAGAGGTCGACGGCGAATACACGTGGGTCATAGATGATTAGCGGTTAGCGGTTAGCAGTTAGTGAAAGGTAGTCAAAGATGAAAAACTTCAAAGCACATTTCAAGCGGGATGCGTCCTACACGTCCCACCTTGCATCCCTCGCCCTTACACTCGCGTTCGCCTTTCACGCCTTCGCGGGTGTCGGCGTTACCAAGAAGCAGCTTGACCGTACCGTGTCGGAGATCAACTCCAATATGTCGGCGGCTGTTTCGGCCGAAATCGGGCGCAATGTCGACAGCTATGTGGATGAGATAACGCTTCGGGCGATTGCCGGAGCCACGAACTTCCTGCCGTCGTTCATCGAGGGGCTGGGGCAGTTTGCGGAGGCAAGCCGCTTCTCGCTGCTTGAGTTCGATGAAAACTCCCTTGTGTTTGATGATTCCTACATGTCGAACGGGGTTTTTGTGTCGCGGTCACACAAGGCGTATTTCAAGGCATCGTGGGTGTGTCCCACGAACAAGGGATTTACGGTCGCATCCTCAAGCTATCCCGGCATCCCGGCAGGTACGATGTTCGCCATCGATGAAATCCCCGTTGCGCATACGAATCATCCGATGAGGGTGGTGAATGCCACCGGCGCTTCCAGTGGTCAGCTTGTGTGGAACCGCCATCTGATCCACAATGCCGATATGTTCACAAGGCCGCTCGAGCTTCTTTGGTGCGAGTGGCGGTATGACGGAGGAATGGTTGATACTAACCGCATCATCTCCGAGAGTGCGCTTTATGATGCGGAGATCGGCAAAGATGTGCAATCTTCCACGACATATCTGACCTCCTACAAGATGGAAGTCAATCAAAGCATCGCCAGCACCTCTCCCAACTGGGTGAACCCTCCATCTGAAGAAACGCACATTGTGACCTTGACCGACATTGACGGCGTCTTCCGCATGGCGGTTGTGGATAGTCTCGCAGAAGGGGGGCGAATCCTCGGCACGTTCACGCTCGTGCCTTCCTGCCTCACTGATGCTGAAGCGCACGCGGCGAGAAACGGCACGCCGAAAGTCTCGGCTCTCACCCGTCTCTGGCGTTCCGTGAAGGCTCTGTTTGTACCTGAAGCCGTTGCCGACAGGTATTGCCAGGTGTTCGGCGCGGATCAGGGCGTACCGTCATTCCGCATAACGTGGACGGATGAAAACGGCGAGGAGCTTGGCGTGACTTCGCTTCCGGTAAGCCGCACGCCGCCCAAGAAGCGCGTGAACGACAGGGGCGAGGAGCATGACACTGATGAGATGTACGTCCCCTGCCCTTGGTACACGCTTGCAGATTGGTGCAAGGTTGAGAATTGGGTATCGTTCCCCACGTCATACGCCATCTATTATGCGGATGCTCTCGGCAGATACGAGACGGAGAAGGGCGTAAGGTACAGCGTCAGCAACAGGCAGATGAACCTGTCGACATTCAAGGCTCTCTTTCTGGATCATGCCGGAAGCCTGAAGTCGCTGTATGTGTATCCGCGCAGGGTTGAAAAGCGCGATCCCTGCAAGGAAGGACGGCATTCGTATGTGCATTGCGTGTGCAGCGTTTGCGGAAAACAGCGAGAACACGAGTTCATCGACTATGGAGACTGCAAGCGCTGCGGCCGGGAGGAGAGCATCTTCACGGTTGATGAAAACAACGAAATCGTTGAAGAGCCGGGATCGCGCAGCGCATGCGGATTCGTTCCGGACGGCGAAGAGTACCACGGCGGCTGGCATGGCGTGGGTGAGGAGATTGATGATGCAGGGAACCGCCGCTACTGCGGCTGCTTCTGCGGTCACTACTCCGACAGCAACGAAAGGTATTTTCCTCTTGGCTATGAAGGGAATCGCGCCGGAGGTGGTTTGATGCACCTCGTTCTTGACCATCTGTTCGAGATGGATGCCAATGATGTCGAGTGGGAGCCGGGCGATGGATACGGCAACGATGATGAGACGACTCACCATGCCACTCTGTACTGCCTAAGGGAAGAACAGCTGGATAAGACCTCCTACAAGGTGACGGAATCCCACAAGTTCTACAACGACGACGGCACATACAACTGCCGTATTGAGGGCGCTGGTCATGATGATTATCATCTGGTGGTAGGCATGTGCGTGAAATGCAGTCAGGAAACGGAAAGCATGGATCTGCACCGTCGGAAGATAGCGGATGCCGGCGAGATGGGTGCGTGCGTATGTGTCGGCGGCGTGAATTTCCCCGATACGCCCGGATGCGGAGAGCAGCATCATCTGTACGTATGGACGGCATGCGGGGAACTCAGGTGCCTGTATTGCCTGTCCCTTGATCAGGACAGCCCGCATCTTGCGGAAAGCGAACACACCGGACCTCAGCCGCCGGGAGTGTCCGCCGGCGACAAAATCGTAATGGCTGGACACTACCGCAACATGAACGATCTGGAGGCCGGTACGCAGTGGGGGTATGTATTGCGCGCGAACAGCCCCGACGCCAAAGGCCACTGGTGCGGATGCGGCCTGGTGCAGATGCATCACCAATTCGTGGAAGACCCGGAAACGCGTGATCTGGTGTGCCCCGATGTGAATGTCGGCAACGAGTGGTGGACCGTCTTGGGCTGTGGAGGGACCGAGCATCATGTAATCGACGAGAGTGATTTCGACACCACGATTTCGTGCAAAGAAAGTCGGGGCGGGACTGACGGTCTCCGGAGCCGTGTATACAGGATATCGTCTTTCGTCTGGAATCCTGACGAAGGCGGTTCTCCCCCTACGCCGGATCTTATATGGCCAGACAAGCCGGACAGACCGTCTTCACTTCCGCCGTTGACCGGAGAACACATGGATCTGTCGCCCACTGTTGTGGATTTTACCTATCAGACGGAAATCAGTTCGGAGTGGGATTCCCTATGGGAGTTCAAGGAAGGCAGGTGGAAAAGAAAATGGTGGAGGATCGTCGGAGATATTTGGAACATGTACAGGAATATGACGCCCATATTCTTCACGGGGCGCAAGGGCAATTAAAGGGAATGGAGCGGAGAAATGAACATCGACAGCAGAATTTCAACGGCAATACTGGTGCTTTGCATCCTGTGGTGGAGTGTTGCGTTCAGTTCGCAATATACTAATCTCGTGCACAATGGAGTGCATGCCGGGGAGGAATCGCAAGGGGCGCAGAATGTCGCTCTCGGCACATGGGCGTTCTACCGTGGACATGGCACGAACACTGTCTCTGTCGGCACGGCGGCAGGGTACAGGGCCGAGAAGTCGGATGGCAATGTCTTCATCGGAGATGGAGCGGGGCGCGAATCGTCCAATATCGAGAACTGCATCGCAATCGGTGTGGGGGAGATGGCGGGCGAAACGAATGTAACCGACGCCATCTCTATCGGCGGGCGCATTGTCATGAGGGATAATGTCATGTACATTACGCCTGACGTTTTTCGTCATACGGTGTATGCGCCCATCTTCTGGTTCAACGGCAACCATGTGCTGACCGCCGACAACCAGCTCGTTCTCTCCTGTCCGTCGAATGTCATAATCAAGGCGGGACATGCGCTGCACCTTCAAGGCGTGAAATCCTGCGACTGGACTCCGCGCATGGTGGTTGAAGACGGTGCGCTTCAGGTTTACACCAACGGCGTTAAGGCTGGCTCCATCCCCCTGTCCGGCAATTGACTGATCGGCTATAGATAGAAAGGCTTCCCAATGGCAATACCAGTAATCTACAAAGGCGATGATACCGACTTTCGCGGATCCACGGGATTTACGCTGAAGGTTGTCACATCCTCAAACCTCAATCTTTCCGGATGCACCGTCGAGGTCGAGGTTCTCGGCTTCCGCAAATCTTTCCCGGCAAGCGCGACGGGCGAGCTTGTGTGTCCGTTCGCCTTCACGGCGGCGGAGACGCAGCGCATGCCGCTCGGCATCCATGCCGCAACCGTGCGCGTGTACGATTCCAAGGGGCGCGTGCGCACGATAAACAACTCCATCCGCGTGAAGGTCACGAACAGCGTACACGAAGCCTACGGCAAGGACGATCCGCAGGAAGTGACCCTCGCCGTCTCCACGGTGGATCTCGGGGACTACGCGAAAAAGGCGGAAGTCACGAAGGCGATCGCCGCAGCGATGAAAGATGCAAGCGCTTCCGTCAAGCTTCACGCCCTCACCCCTGAAGTCACCGATACCACGGTCACGCTCAAGCCTGTGGACGGCGAGGCGAACTGGGTGGACGGCAGGCTGCAGGTAAAGTCCATTAGAACATGGGGTGGTTGTACCGTGCTGCCCTCCCATTGGATAGTGTACTTTTTTGACCCAGATAACGACGAAGAAGTTTCTTTGAACATTACCCGCATTTTTGAGGACTGCGAAATTATCGAGGTTCGCTATTCCGTAATCACTGAGGAGACAACGATATATCTAAGGACTACAGGGATCAATTATGTTTTTGATGATCAGTATGGTGAAGTTGTAGGTGAAATTCCAGCGGACACTCAGTTTTTCTGCATAGTGATGGGTGAGATCCAGTTAGACAGGCTGACGGACAATCCTATAAATGTCGACCTTGAATATAGTGACTTGACCGAACATATAGTATGGGAAGACAAATATGCAAGCCTAGAATTTGTTGCAAGTGACTTAACCGGGTTGCTTGAAATGACGTATAACGTCTCAACCCCTGTACAACACCTCGCCGTCTCCCTCCCCGCTTCCGCCGACGCCACGAAGGCGCGTTGTTTCTCCCTCGCCGTCGAAACTGACGTGGAGACCGAGAAGGCCGTCGAATGGCAGGGCGGCGAAGTGGTCGAGGCTCTGCCCGGCGCGTCGAAGCTCGCTCCGGGGCTGACCGTGTGGGATGTCGCGGAGGTCGCGCCCGGCAAGTTCCGTGTCGAACGCGCATCCAGCCCGGCGCAGTCCGCGCCGCTCACCCTCACCGCGCCCAACGGCAGAGTCGCAGAGCTTGCGGTTGATGATGATTTGGTTCTTGAAGTTAAGGAGATCTGATATGAAGTTGAAATTGTTGATGTCGATGGTTTTCGGAGTTGTGTGCCTGGCTGTTTTCGGCCAAGGTCGCGTCGCCTACGAATCGTACGTGGATGGCAAGGTGCAGGCGATCCAATCCACCGCCAATAACGCCGCTGCGCAGGTTCGCGCGTTGAACGGCGTTGTCACGGGCGATGATTTCGCGCTTGTGGTCACGAACTACAATTCAGTCACGCGCATGCCGTCGCTCTCCGCCCGCTACAAGCTTCAGGATGGGAGCGGCAAGTATGGCGAGATATGGAACGAACTTACGCGCTGGGAATGGTTCTTTGGAACATGGTGGCCTTCCAACGCCTACACGAAAGCGCAGGCGGATGCGCGGTTCGCGGACAAGGCGTGGGGGCAGTACGAATCGGGCACGGGCTACGATTCGCCGGACGGTCGTTTGTGGGTGACGCAGCCTGTCGTCATGTCGAGTGGCATGGCGTACATGCCGCATACGATTGAGCCCGGCGGGGCAATCTGGGT
>SUVZ01000136.1 GCA_015061765.1 Lentisphaerota bacterium | reverse complement strand
TTCCCAGACCGGTGATATGTGGACTGTAGGAACATTCATATTTATGTTTTTGAGATTCAAGCCGCTCGGAGATGAAGCGTAGACGATACATCCATCTGCATGCCAGGATTCAGCTATTGCCTTGGCATTTCCCGCATCTGCGGCAGTGACGATGTGCAGTGCCCATCCTCGCTTCTTAGAGCAGATGGATATGCATTCCGCAATCGCACGGAAAACGGATGATTCAAAATGTGTCATCAACAAAACAGTCTTCATGCCCGAGAAGTGTATCAAATGCCATTCCTTTGCGCAATCAGGTGGAGTAATTTTGCTTAATAAGGTGGTTTTAAGAAGCGGAATGTGCTATATTACTTCAACTTTCTGATTATTAAGGAGAAAAACAGGATGAATCGTTCAATTTGCCAAAAACTGTTGCCGATAGCTATCGCTCTCGTTGCGATGCCTTTCAGTTCCTTGGCGGCAATCACAACGAACGTCTCTAACGTTGCGGAACTTGTGGATGCGCTCAGTTACATTAATTCTTTAAGCCCCAATAGGGAGAATACCATTAGACTCTCACCAGGGGTATATGATGTCAGCGAATGTGAGATGAGATACGAAACGGTTGAAAACAACAAAACATTGGTTCTTGAAGATACTCATTTGGCTCTCAATTATGTAACTCTCACGGGAGTTGATGATGATCGCCGTAAGACAGTAATTTATGGTGGCGGTGAGTCGAAAAAGCGGCGTATTATGCTGGGGCGTAATTCAACAGTAAAGAATCTAACAATCTCGAATGGATGGGCGGAGGCCAAAAACGGTGGTGGATATTGCGGATACTACAGTGCTACGCCTGGTTCGTTGATGAGGGAAATTGTTTCAAATTGTGTTGTCACCTGCTGTTATGCTGGTGGAAGTTGGGGTGGAGGGAGCGGCGTTTACGGGGCGGCTGTTTTTGACAGTGAACTTTGTCATAACACCACTGCGGCGGGAAACTGTTTTGGCGCCGCAAACAAGTGTGACCTCCATCGTTGCGTAATTCATTCAAATCATTCTGGATCGTATGGCGGCGGATTGGGACACTGTTACGCATATGACTGCACAATCAGTAACAATACTGCTGCATCTGGCGGTGCGGGCGTGGGAATTGCATCTGCCACTTATAATTACCGGTTGGAAAACTGCAAAATTACAGACAACCGTTCTTCAGGTTTCGGCGGCGGCATTTACACGCATGTCGATGCTTCCGGCATGGTGACAAACACTCGTATCTATGCAAATACCGCCATAGGCGGCGGAGGTGGCGTGTACGGTACCTATTGCATGGACTGTGTAATAAGCAACAACGGTGTTGTCGCGAATTCTTCAACCAATTCATACGGGGGTGGGGGTTATTCCTGTAGACTTGTTGACTGCGACGTCTGTTTCAATTATCTGACAGAACGAAACGGAGATACAGGCAATGCATATGGTGGAGGTGCTTACAACTCTTCGTTGACAGATTGCCGGATAAACGGCAACACCATTTTTTCAGGCGGAAAGTATCGTCAAGGAGGGGGACTTTATTCCTGTGGGGTTACAAACAGTTTTATTTACGAAAATTTCATAGATGCAACCGGGCAGGGCGCAGCAATGAACGGAGGAAGTGCTTACGGATGCGTGTTCTCCAACAATCAGACACGTGCGACCAATAGGGATAGTCCGCATGTTCGTCAACCGGCGGGACCTGTTGTCAATTGCGCATTTTACGGACAGACGATTGCCTGTTCTACAAAAATTGTGGTTGAAAACTGTAGGTTCACGGGTTGTCGAGACGGATGGACAATTCCTGCCGGACACAATGTCGCCTCTATGTCGGAAGACCTGTCGTCTGATATCCCCGGTTCCGACTACTTGGCTTCATCATACATTCACATGCGAAACTGCCTGATCGCTGACAACCAGATCAAATACATCTCTAAAGCGAATTCGACCGATCTGACGAAGTTCGAGAACTGTACGTTCGCGGACAATCAAGTGGCTCAGACTTTCTACGATTACGGCGGCGATTCGTCTTCAGCCAAAGCGGCATCGGTTGTGAACTGCATATTTACCCGAAACTACGACAAAACGGGAGCAACAAGGTGCGACCTGTCTTTCAAGGATGGGACAAATGTCTCGTTTGAGAATTGTCTGATCGGCACATCACGAAGCGACGATGCGCCTTGCTCTGAAATCGGAACGGTAACGGCGGACAATGCGATGTTTAACAGAAAATCCACCGAGCATCCGTATGAGATCAAATATTCATCCCCGGCAAGAGGCGCTGGAAAGAAACTTGATTGGATGACTGCGGAGGCAACAGACATTCGAGGTCAGGTAGATTATCTGCGTCTTCGTGAAGGAAAAGTTGACATTGGATGCTATCAGTGCTGGCTTAATCCTGTGGGATTCATAATGTCGTTGAAATGATCCAAAGGTGAATGTCATGAGATTCAGAATGTCCGGTTGCGGCGGGATTGCCGTATTGTCTGCTTTTGCGTTGATTTGTGCGGCTCAGGCCGGCGAGATTTCATCTAGGAAATACGTCGCCTTCGCCTGGGAGTTTGAGGATGCAACACCCTCCAACATGCTTGCGGCTGTTGAATCTCTTGACCGTACGCCGATAGACGGCGTCGGTTTAAGCATGCGCATTTATGCCCGCGATGGCAAGAGAATCAGGGCTAGGCTCATGGATCAGCCGGCATTGGAATGGGCTGACCTTGAGCCCTGGGTGCCTGTCATGCGCGAACTCACTTCTCACCGTTCAATGCGTGAAAGCATGATGAAATCGATCTGTGCGCCGACAAACCGTCTGGATTGGACAGATGACGGCAGCTGGCGGCGCGTTTCGGCTACTATGCGCAACATCGCAAGATTCGCCAAAGAAGGCGGACTGAAGGGATGTTGGGTGGATGATGAGGAATACCACGGACAAAGCCAATATTACTGGTGTCCCGGCGATCCGCCCTACGAACGGCTATGTGAGATCGTGCGAGGCCGCGGTCGTGAGGTCTTTTCGGCGATGTTTTCTGAATATCCTGATATGACGATGCTCTTCTTCCGTTTTTTTACGCGCGTTTACCAGTACAACAACTGCGAAGACTGGGAGAGTGCCCGTCGAGCGCGCGGAGATCTGTGGCCGGCATTCTTGAACGGACTGCTGGATGTGCTTCCTCCGACTGCAAAAATCGTGGATGGCTTTGAATACGGTTACAGGTTCAATGCTGAAAGCAATACATATTATTGGGGCCATTCAATGCAGAAGGGTCGCTTTGTAAACCATGTCTCTCCAGAGAACCGCACAAAGTATTTCGAACAGGTTTCGAGCGCGGCGGCCGTTTACATGGATATGTACGTCAATCCTGAAGGGAAACGTTGGTACGCGCCTCCGCTCAACGGGTCACGTAGTGAGCGCTTTATCGCTAACGTGGCACAGGCAACGCATGCCGTTGATGAATATGTATGGTTCTGGGGCGAGAAACAGTGCTGGGCAGACTGGAAAGGGAAAATGCGTCAGAGGAAATCTGTATCGACCGTAACATGGGAGGAGTCGCTTCCCGGCATTTCCACGGCGATGGAATATTTCAAGAGTCCGTCCGTGTTTGCCGCCAATCGTATCGGCAATCTGAAAAAGTCCGGGAAATTCAAGCCGGTGAATCTCAATTCCAAATGCGTTAAACCCGACAAGGTGGATTCGGATGGGCTTGCAAAGCCGTATTCCTGCTGGTCAGACACAAGATATGGTTCGGCGGGAAAGTACGGCTTTGATTCGACTTTCGGTGAAGATGACACGTCTTCCCTTTTTGCGGAAGGTGTTGCCCACGGTTGTTTTGTCATGTCGAGCGGCAAAGTGGAGCCGGGTAAGATTTATCTCGTCGGATTTTCGGCTAAGGGCGATGTCGTCGGCGGAAACATTGAGTGGAAATGCGGTGCGCAATGGCGTTTCTCCATTCCCGGTATATCGATTCCCGTGTCCGAACCCGATGCGAACGGCTGGAGACATGGTTTGACCGCCATCCGGATTCCCGAGGGGGCTGACGGTTTTGGTTTCCAGTTGAGTGTGCGGCAGAGTGCGGGAGAACGCAGCTGGTTCGACAATGTGTTCTATTGTCCGGCTGAATGATTTAACGGTAAGGTTCATGAATAATCTAAACAGCTTTGCTTTTCTGTTCGCCGCATTCTGCGCCGTTTTCCCGGCAGATGCGGTTCAGACCATTCAGCAGCGTGTGGATTCCTGCGCAGCGGAGGGCGGCGGTCGCGTGGTTGTCGCTCCCGGCACATGGGAAACGGGTCCGATTCATCTGAGAAACAATGTCGAGCTGCACCTTGAAGAGGGGGCAAAGCTTGTTTTCTCTGGCAATCCCGACGATTACCGTCCATTGGTTCGATCCAGCTTCGCCGGTATAGAATGCATGACGCTGTCGCCCATGATCTATGCATACGGTTGCACCAATGTCGCCCTGACAGGCAAAGGCACGCTTGCACCTCAAATGGATACATGGCGCATCTGGTTCGACCGCAACACACCTGAAATGTTCAAGGCCATGGGGCTGCTTTATGCCTGGGGGGATTCTGATGCGCCTGTCGAATCCCGTCGCATAGCGGATCTTCCCGGTGCCAGGTTCCGCCCATGCTGTGTGGAATTTGAAAAATGCAAGAATGTACGGCTTGAAGGATTCCGTGTGAGAGAGAGTCCTCTGTGGACGGTCCACCTCCGTTTGTGTGAGGATGTTGTTGTGCGCAATCTCGACCTTGAGGCTCAAGGACACAACAACGACGGCATTGACATCGCCTCATGCAAACGCGTTCTCGTAGAGGGCTGCACCTTCCTTCAGGGAGATGACGGAATTGTGGTGAAGTCCGGTCGCGACCGCGATGGGCGGCGCGTCGGCGTGCCTTGCGAAGATGTTGAGATTCGCAATTGCACTGCTCGTGGAGGCCACACACTCCTTGCGATAGGCAGCGAGGTTTCCGGCGGCGTAAGAAATATCCGTCTTCATGATTGCCGGGCAACCGGGCCGATGTCCACGCTCATCAAGGTAAAGACAAGTGCCAGAAAGGGTGCATTCATCGAGAACATTTCAGTCTCAAACGTGACAGCTACGACAATTGACGGAGCCATTCTTGGGATTGACACGAACGTTGATTTTCAGTGGCGGAAATATCCGTCGAAAGAGCGCATCACTACTCGCATTGCCAACATCTCCCTATGTGAAGTCACTGCAAAAAAAGCTGGAGTGGTGTACAGCCTCAATGGCGATGCCAAGCTGCCAATTCAAGGTGTCGCTTTAGAGAACATCCATGTTGCCGAGGTGCATAGAGGTGAAGGCAATGTTTCGAATGTTGAGGACTTTCGGAAGACAGGAATAAAGGCCTCCATTTCAAAGGCATACGCAAAGGAGGTTGCAGAGCGTCGCGCCATTTTAGAGCAACGGACACTTGGAACTGCTGACAGATTCGCCACCTGGACCGCATTCTACAACAGGCTTTTTGCACTCGATGCCGATGCGGACGAGGCTTGGGAGAAAATCGGCAATGTGCAGGATTTCGATTTAAAACGCAAAGAGCTTCGTTCAAAAATGGTTGAACGCATTGGCGGCTTCCCTGAAAGGACACCGCTCAACGCCAAGGTTGTCGGTACTGTGCAGCGTCAGGGATACAGCATCGAAAAGATTCTTTTTGAAAGCCGTCCGGGAATGTTTGTAACAGGGAATCTTTATCTGCCCGACCAATCCCGCTTCCCAGCTCCTCATCCCGCCGCGATAGAGGTGTGCGGACATTCCCGCGCCGGAAAGAATTCACCAAAATATCAGCGCGTGGGAGTGCTTTGCGCAAAGAACGGCGTTGCGGTGTTTGTGGTCGATCCGCTTGGACAGGGAGAGCGCGCGCAGTCTTTGGAGGAAGATTCCAACGAAGGCTCTCCCGTGAGAAACCATATACGAATGGGCGTTAACGCATTGCTTCTCGGTCATGGGCTTGCCGCCGCAGAAACATGGGATGCCATTCGCGCCTTGGATTATCTCGATACGCGTACGGATTTGAAAAAAGACGGCTACGGCGCTTGCGGAAACTCCGGCGGCGGAACGCAGAGCATAATGCTCGCCGCCCTTGACGATCGCATAATGTTCACGGCGACAAGCTGCTATCTGTCAAACCTGCGCGAACAGACCATGTGGCGGTTGCTGGCGGACTGCGAGCAGCTTATCTTCGCTCAGCTTGCCGATGGATTCAACCATGCCGCCTATCCTTTCCTCAACGGCAATCCTGTTTCCATGCTCGCCCGCCGCGACGACATGATTCCGTATTCCGGAACGTTGGCGACAGCCCGCCTTCTGCAAAAGGTCGGACGAAACATCGGACGTGAAGGATGGTACGGATTTGTCGATAGCCCCGGGCCCCACGGCTATGACGAAAAGCTCATGCGCACGACTGCCGTTCTCATGGCCAAGCATCTGCGGGGTGCGCAAGCGCTTTTCGATGAACCTGAGTTTGATGAGACAAAGCAGGATTTCGGGCCGGACGCAAAAGAGCTTTTCATCGTGCCGGATGGCCGTGTACAGTCTCTGAAAGGATTCAAGAGTTTCTATTCGTATCTGAATGATGAATTGGATGAAGCAATCGCTGCGCGTAGAAGTCTCTCCCGCGAAACTCGTGCGAAGTTGGTTCGCAAGATTGCCGATATAGACGAAAGCCGCGTTGGAGAGAGGACCATCGTGTCGGAATCCCAGCTTGCCGACGGAACCCGCGTCACCCGTGCTGTCTATGACATTTCCGATGGATACAGGATGCCGGTCGTCGAATTGGTTCCGCAGGGAGCGGAACGCTATCAGCCGCTTGTTCTTGCCATTGATGAAGCGCGCACAAACTGCGCTGAACTTGTACGTGCGAACGGGAAGCGGGCGATCTTCATCCCCGACCTTTGCGCATGCGGCGAGATTGGAGCAGCCCGGCACTATTACGTCAGCAGGCATGACGATGAGGAAACCGCCAAGATGCTGTATATCATGGGATCTTCGCTTGTCGGGCGCAGAGCCGGTGAACTTATTGCCTTAGGCAAGGAGGCGAAGCGTCGTTTTGGCAAGAATCCCACCGTTGTCACTACAGGACGCCTGGCCGTACCTGCTGCGCATGCGATTGCGGCAGAGCCTGGACTTTTCACCGGTCACGATTTCATCAATCCACCTCGCTCCTGGGAATCGGCGGTAAGGAACCGCGAGATGTCGCTCTATTCGACATCAGTTCACGGCGCTCTTCTGCACTACGATTGGGTGGATCTTTCTGAACGCTGAAACCTTCCGGCGTCTAACCGTCCGAAACAAAGGAATGACTCCATGTTTTGTTTTCTTGTCGCGTCAGCACTTTCCGTGACCAACGTTTGTGGACATGCTCGATGTACACTGCAGGAGAGAATCGACGCCTTGGCTGAATCGGGAGGCGGCGTTGTAAGAGTCGATCCGGGGATTCATGAGACGTGCGCACTTAAGCTTCGCTCTGGCATTACATTGCATCTCGAAAAAGGAGCGACGCTGCTTGCCAAGAAGGATGCGGAAAAAGATTACCAGGCGACGCAGGGCCATGCCTTTATCCTGGCGGACGGAGTGGACAATGTCGCAATAACCGGCGAAGGGGTGATAGACGGACGCGGACGGGACTTTGCGCCAGGTTCACTGAAAGTGCTTCAGCAGCCGCGCCTCGTCTGGTTCAGGGATTGCCGTAACGCAAGCGTTAAAGGCGTTACGCTGCAGAACGGAAGAAGGTGGTCCTGCTATTTCGAAAGATGTGACGGAGTGACCGCAAGACGCGTGAAAATCAGAAGCACGTTTCAGCGATGCTGCGACGGCATTGATCTGGAATGCAAAAACGCCTTGGTGGAGGAATGCGACATAGAGTCCCAGGATGACGCAATCTGCATCAAGGCAAGATGTTCCAGCTATACCGTTGAGAACATTGAGGTTCGCAACTGCCGTGTGGCATCTAATTGCGCACATATCAAGATAGGATCCGAAACGCTCGGTACGATTCGAAACATCGACATTCACGACATAAGATGCGAAACCGCCGCCGAGTCGATGTATGCGGTGGATCCGCTCGACAAGGAGGATTTCGAGAAACGGTTCGGATTCCCCGAGCCCCCGTATGCGTATGCCGGAATCTCATTGCAGATGCTTGATGGAGGTATCCTTGAAAACGTAAAGGTCAGGAATATCGATCTTGGGGCAACTGCGCTTGTGCCTATGCTGATGCGCCTTTCACATCGCAGCGGCAGAATCCTCCCCGGTGTATCGATGTTCAGAAATGTCCTCATCGAAAACGTAAATGGCGCGGCGCTTTCTTGGATCGGAAGTTCCGTAATAGGCTCTGGAGGATTGCGCCCTTCGGACATCACTTTCAGGAATGTAACGCTTTCTGTTCCTGCATATGGAATTCCAAGTGGCCCGCTTTCGGAAATTGATTCACTTGACGGTTTGATATTCAAGCATAACGACTTGATGCCCGCCTCCGGGTTGTACCTTCGCCATGTTGATAATGTGAGTCTTGAGAATGTCCATATGCGAAAAATCGGCAAGGGAGTGCGTCCTCTTTTCGCTTCTGAAGACTGCAAAGGATTGAACACATCAGGGCTGAAGGAATTGTGAGGTCAGGGGTTGCGCAATCCGATTGGCAAATTCTGCGCAATCAGGTGACTTTTGTCAGGTTGTTATGGTATCATTAAACGGTTTCCCATACATAATAAAGGTTGTTCCATGCAAAATACAGTTCATAACGTGAAATGCGCTGCATCGGTTCTCGCTGCAGTTGGGCTTTCGGTGTTTGCCGCGCATACGGCGTCGGCCCAGAAGATTGAATTCTCGAAGGAGAAGAAGGCGGTCGTCAAGCACTACCGTTTTGTCGGCGACCACAGGGAGGAATCCATGTGGAGTGCGCTTTACGGGGCGAAGAGCGGCAAGATATACATCGGTCTGTGCTGCC
>SUVZ01000135.1 GCA_015061765.1 Lentisphaerota bacterium | reverse complement strand
GGGGTACTGGCTCACAGTAAAATTACATTGCCGACGAGTCGTGTCTTGGAATTTTTAGTTCTTTAGCCTTGTATGAGTCCGACAACCGTCGAAACCGTCTTTGGAAAACTTGTTTTAAAGGAGAATTGCGCAAAATCGGAGCGGGGCGAAGTACAAAATATCTGCGTGCATAAGTTCGCGAAAAATACGGATAAACCCTTTTCAGTATCTCATTCCTCTTATCTTTACAGCCCCCTGTGTTTTTGAATGAGAATATGCTTCGGACTAATTCTCAACCAAATGACTATTGAGTGAAGATGGCCTACTCGAAATCCTGCCACCGATTGAATCGAAGTATGCCAGAAGTAGGGATAAATTCCAAAATCGACAAATATAAGCCGTTAATCAAACTCTTTTTCAGAAGCTCTCCCCGATTATTCCAACCAGAGGGTCGTACTGGGCCAATCGGTCGGCTGTCCGCCGAATGACGGATACATCGGCAGGCAGGCGCACTTCATTCGGCTGTGAAGGTCCGCTCAACAGTCGACCGGCTTGCGGGCGGTCTTCTTCTCAGAATGCGTGTGCTTCCCCTCGAGTATACGCTGTTTTTCTCTCCACATGCCAGGTGACATGCCGGTGCAATGAGTGAAAAAGCGGACGAATGATGCCGATGATGGGAATCCGGATGCCGCTGCAATATGAAAAATAGTGTCACGGCTGGATGCAAGCCTTTTCTTTGCCGCCTTTATACGAGCCCGGACGATTGCGTTGTGTACGCTTTCGTTTTCCATCTGACGAAAGCGCAGGTCAAGGAGGCGTCGTGAAATATTGAGGGCTTCGGCTATCTCTGAAACACGAAGTGTGCCGGAGATGTTGTGCTCAATATATGACAACGCATCGGATACGATGCGCGCAGCGGGGGGTATGATTCGTGTAGATGCGCGCATGACTATGTCCTTCACGGGTGTGTCGAAAACGACATTGGTGCCGTTGCCTCCGGACAGAAGACGGTCCAGTTCCTTTGATGCGAGAAAACCGACCTGCTCATGGTCCAGCTGAATGCTTGAGAGGGGGCAGGAAAGCATGTTGCAGAAAAGTTCATCATTGTCGACGCCAATGACCGCCACTTCATCGGGGATGGAAAGCCCCAATCGGCGGCAGGCCTCATATACGGGCAAGGCGGCACCGTCGCGGACGGCGAAAACGGCCAGAGGTTTGGGGAGTCGTGAAAAGCGCAAACGGAAATTCCGTTGTTCCTGTTTGTCGATGCGTTTGGAATTGAGGATGAACGTTGCCACAGGTTTTTTCTGCCGTTCAATGGCCCGACGGAATCCCGCCTCGCGCAGATGCGGGTATTTGGTCTCCGGCGTATCGATTATGCAGGCGAATGAATTGAATGCGCCGCGTGAGATCAGATGCTCGGCGGCATATTTTCCAACTGCGACGTCGTTCAGATGAAGAAACGAGAGTCTGGCGTTTCGGGCGGCAAAACCCTCCGGACGGCTGTCTATGATAACTGTCGGTATGTTTTTGCGCGCGATGAAGGAAAGAGATGCTGGAGTGTGGGGGACGATCGACAGAATTCCGTCAATGGACGAGGCATGCTTGTGGCTTGCGGAAAATTCATCCACGGAATTGTGGAACTCAAATGTCCATCGTGTGCGGGCATTGGCGTATTTGAACACACCCATGAGATATTCACGGCTGGCGATGCCCGCTCCAGTTGTAATCACGGATATGCTGAATCTTGATTTGCTGGTCCTGCCCATCATTTCCTCCGCCCGTGAATTATAGCATATGCTTGCTTGAAATGATAATATATTCTTGCCTGTTTTGGAAATGGATGAGAGCCGGCGGAGATGCTTCGTGTGCTATAATTCCGCACATGAAAATTCTGCACATGAAAGAGAGAAGGTTTTTGACTCTGGTCTGCAGTACGTCGGTTCCGCTGCTCGTCATGGCTTTGCATGCAAAGACGGTCTCATTCCATGCCGAGGAGATTCCTGATTGCCGGGTCCGCGCTTTCGTTTCTCCTGTGCGGGTCGTGTGGAAGTCGGCGGACAGAGGGGGCTATGGTTCGCGCAGTTCGGTCGAAGGCGTGTCGCGGCTTCTGGGGAAGAAGCGCGGGCAGGTCTACGAGAGGATATGGGAGCGGCCACATGGCTGTACGCTCGTCAACAATGGAGTGGCACCGGGTTTTCTTCTTGATTTTGGCCGCGAATACCATGGCGGTGTTCAGATCGGGACGACAGATGCCCCGCATGGAACCAGAATACGTGTGCGCTTTGGCGAGTCGGTGGGCGAAGCCATGAGCGAAATAGGAGAGAAGGGCGCATGCAACGACCATGCTCCGCGGGATGTTGTTCTGGAGACTTCCCATCTGGGACAAATAGAGTACGGACATACCGGTTTCCGTTTCGTCCGCATCGATCTCGTTACGCCAGGAAGTGTGACGGTGGAATATGTTCGGGCTGTTTCGCTCATGCGGCCCATGAAGCGCATAGGCTCGTTCGTTTCAAGCGACGATCGGCTCAACCAGATTTGGGAGACTGCGGTGCGCACAGTGCATCTCTGCTGTCAGGATTATCTGTGGGACGGCATCAAACGCGACCGTGTTGTATGGATGGGAGATATGCACCCCGAAACACGCGTCATTCTGTCGGTGTTCGGCGAGGTGGATGTCCTTAAGCGCTCTTTTGACCACGTGGCAGAAACTACGCCGCCTGGCCAATGGATGAACGGTATCGACACCTATACAACGTGGTATATGCGCAATGTGCATGACTGGTACCGTTTCACCGGGGATGTGTCGTACATCCGGGAACGGGCCGGATATCTGCGTCAGACCATTGAACATCTTCTTTCATGCGACGGTCGGGACGAACGGACCGAGATGTGCGGATTCCTCGACTGGCCTACGCGCCACAACCCTGCGGCGGAAACCGCCGGATCACATGCATTGCGCGCCATTGGGTTTGACGAATCGGCCATTGTTGCCGAAGCGATCGGCGACAATGCGCTTGCCGCGCGCTGTCGCGCCGCCGCGTCTCGGCTGCGGTCGGTCAGGCTTGAATCCCACGGCTCAAAATCAGCGGCCGCTTTTCTTGTTCTTGGCGGATTCCGCGACGCAAGGGAAATGTTTGCGGAAACCATCGGCCGCAACGGACACTCGGGCGTGAGCACGTTCTTTGGCTATTACATGCTCGAGGCCATGTCTGCGGCTGGCGAAGATCAGCGCGCGCTTGATACCGTACGTGATTATTGGGGAGGGATGCTTGATATGGGCGCAACAAGCTTTTGGGAGAATTTTGATGTTTCCTGGACGAACAATGCCGTACGTATAGACCAGATGCCCGTATCCGGAAAGAAGGATATCCACGGTGACTTCGGGGAGTTCTGCTATCCTGGCTTTAGGCATTCTCTTTGCCATGGGTGGAGCGGTGGTCCTGCGGCCTGGTGCATCAACCATGTATTGGGCGTGCGCCCGCTTGACGTTGGTTGCCGGACGGTGGAGGTGAAGCCTTTTCTCGGCGATCTGGAATGGGCTGAAGGTTCGATGGCTCTGCCTGGCGGACGCATGATTCGTGTGCGGGTGGATAAGCTTCCTGACGGCAGTCTTAAGACATCGGTTCACGCGCCGGATGACGTTAAGATTGTGCAATGAGTGAAAACAGTACTAACACAAAGAAAGGAATGTGTGCCATGAAAATACTCCTGTCCATTATCGTGGTTGCGCTTGTTGGCGGCCTCTCGGCTGGAGATCTGGAGATATCCGGCGATTATGTCGTGTCTCCCAACGGTGAATCGTATGGAAGTGTATCGGTTATTGGGAATGCAAACATAACGGGAGGACCGTTGACGCTTGCAGACGGTGGGACGATTGTGGTTTCATCGGGAAAATCGGCGACATTCGCCTGTACTGTCTCGTTGGGGCAGAATGCAGGCGATTCAGTGTCAATCGCTCCGGCATCTGACGCAACGGCTCTTTTCACAGGCAAGATAACAGGGCCTGCGGACATCTTCATATCGGCCGCCGACAAGACGGGAATGGTGCGTTTTGCTCCGGCGTCCGGTGTGACGAGCGACTTTGACGGCAATCTTTCGGTCATCCGCGGTACGTTTCGCGCAAAGGGTGACAGCGCCCTCGGCTCCACGGTCGGCACGACAACGTGCGTCTCAACCAAAACGGGCGACGTCTATGACAATTTCATCGATTTCGAGGGCATGGAGACGGCTGAAACGCTTTGGCTTTCACGTGGTAACATCGGTTGGAGCAGAGTGGATACAATCCTTTTTACGGGCGACTGCACATTCAACGGACCGATCTGCGCGCCATCGCAGAAACCGGAGTATGGTTGGAATTTCAAAACAGGCATCACATTGACGTTCAATGGAGGACTGGGAAGCCAAGACAAGCCGTATGGACAATTCATGGGTTCCGAACAGAGCACTGCGAACATCGTGTTCAATTCGCCGGCGTTTGTCAACACCACATGGTATTGGATGGATGGCGTCAATACGATGAATGCGCCGCTTCTGGGCGCTTGCGAACTTCGTTTCCGCGGCGGAAAATATTTTTTGTCGATTGCCAATGTCTTTGCCGCTTCAGGTGCAAAGAAGATGATCTTTGAGAACGACGTTACGCTTGTGTTCGATCTTGTGGATGGCGAGCAGAAGTTCGCGGCATTTTCAGCCGAGAGGGACAATTCGGCAACTTGCGAAATAACCTCCTCCACCGGACAGACTCTCAAACTCACGAACGGTTCCGCCGATTCCGTATATAGGGGAATCTTCTCCGGGAACGTAAACTTCGATGTGATGGGCGACAAGACGGTGACTCTGCACGGCAAGAGCACCACGACAGGCACGCTCGCGCTTTCGGGCGAGGCGAAGGTTGTCTTTGCCGCCGGCGCATCGTGGCGAGGAGGTCTGTCCCTTGAGAAAGGAGACGGGACTCAGTCGATCACGTTGGATAACGGGGGTATGACAGTGTCTTCTCTCGTCGTCGGCGGCGAGACACTTGCGCCCGGCCATTATGGCCCGGATGCTCCTGTTGAGGCGAATCGCCTGCCCTGCATAAAGGGGAACGGAACGGTCGTCATCGCACCGGCGTCTGCAGAGACCGCCGTCTGGGATGCTGGGGGAGGCACTTCCTCTCTTGGCGTTTCGGATGCCGCAAACTGGTCGGGAGACCGAACGCCGGACTGTGAGACGGGCTTGGACTCGGTTCACTTTGCATCTTCCGGTGAAACGGCGCAGCTTGACCGTGATGTGTTCTGGAATGCGGTGGATTTCATTTCCGGGGTGTCATCGTTCCGTCTTTTTGGAGACGGTTGCATGACTCTTGCAGATGGCATAAGGGTGTCTGAACCGCAGTCTTCACATGAGATCGATTCACCGATATGCACACTTGGTTCGCAGACATGGACTCTTGCCGAAGGATCGACTGTGACCCTTTCAGGAAAACTGTCAGGAAATGAGGACTCGACCGTGACGCTTTCAGGTGCGGGGACGTACGTGTTTGCGGGCAGGGACGGTGATACCGGATCCGATTTCCGTTCTGTGGATTCGGCGGTTGTCCATGTGAAATCGGCCGGTGCGCTCGGGACGGCGGAAGGCGTAACGACAATCGGCGGTTCAGGTGCACTTGTGCTAGACAATGTCTCAATAAACGAGCCGTTTGTTCTGGCCGGTCAGCACGCGAAACGCGGCACCCTTGTCTCGCTCAAACCGGGAACCAATGTGTTGAACGGTAAGATATCGGTCAAGTCGCAGGTGTATTTGCAGAATCAGAAAAACGGCGGAAGACTGGTCGTCTCCGGCGGTATGGATCTGGACATGCCCGCCAACGGATATAATTTCAGAATCGGCTGGTTCGGCAAATCCAGCGACAAGGAACCGTTCCGGTTCGAGATCAAGGACGCTCCCATCGTCAATACGGGCAGCAAGACAGTCGTGTTCTACAACGAATGTGTATGCGACGTGATTGTTTCGGTTCCCGGGAACCGCCTTACGCCGGTGAACGGCTCAAATCGTTCGCGCATCCAGATGACGCGCAACGACAAGAATGCCGCAGGCGAACCCACGGCTCGTCTCATCTGCAAAGTTCCGTACGCATTCGCCTATACAGATGAACTTATTCTGGGTGTGAATGAAAAACTCGATACGCCCTATCATGGTTTGATTGATCTCTGCGGAAATGATCAGGGATTTGCGGCTGCCTATGGCCTGGGCGAACAGTACCAGACGCATCCGGACGCAGACGGTGTGCCGCAGGGGGCGCACAGCATCGTGACGAGCAGCGGCGGTCCGGCGTATCTCTGTTCCCGCCATGCGGAGGATGTCTCCACCTGGTGGACGTTCACGGGTGCTGCCGGATACAGGATGGAAGGTTCAGGGGGCATTACTTTCAGGACGTCAAGCCAGTCTAGCGGTGCGCTTTGCGTGACGAACGGCACCATGACGCTTCCGTCCGGGGTTGCATGGCGTCGAGCCTCGAAGGTTGTGGCGGAAGAAAACGGAACGTTCATCCTCGCCGGTTCGCTTGGCACGGATACGGAAGTTTATTTGTCCGGCAACGGCAAACTCCATTTGCCGGAAGGCGTCAATGCGCGCGCCGGATGTCTTGTGCTGGAAGGTTCCGCACCTCGTTTCGGCGAATGGGGATCTCCCGAAAGCGGTGCGGCCAATACGAGTTCCCGCATTACGGGGAAAGGACGCATCCGTTTCGGGTCGCCGCTAAGGATCATGATAAGGTAATCAAATCAAGAAGTAAAGGAGATTAACGATGAAACACAAAAAAACGATGAAACACAAAAAATGGTTTGCCGTATTCGCGACGGTTGTCTGTACATGGCTGTCGTGCATGGCCGCGCCATGCGACGATGTCTGCTACTGGGATCGCACTGTGGCGGATTTCCCCGTCCTGCCGGGAGAGACGAATGACACGGACCGTTTGCAGCGTGCCATTGACGCAAGCGGCGGCGGAGTCCTTTTCGTACCGGCCGGAGACTACAGGATAAGTCACACGTTGCAGATCACCAATCTGTGCTCCGTTCTGATGCACAAGCGGGCCCGATTCGTTGCGGTTGCGCCGATGGAGTTTGTCGTGCGACTCAATTTTGCGCCATATACGCGCACGTTCAATTCCATGGATTTCGGGACTTTCTTCAAAGGAGGAAGAATAGACGGGAAAGGAATCGCATCGTGCATGGCGGTCCATGGATACGTTCATTTTACGCTTCGCGATGTATGCTTCCACAACGGAAAGATGTATGGTCTTCGTGTAAAGGGGGAAGGCAAGGGCGGTGGCGCCGAGATGAATGCCTCGAATCTCCATTTCATCAACACAGTGTCCGGCAACGCTGGAAATGTAGCTGTCAGGGTGAGCGGATGCGACGACAACTTCACGGACTGCTGGACGGTCGATTACACGACGGGGTTTGATGTTGACGGCGGATCGAACTTCTTCACGCGTTGCCATGCGTGGGGCGGGCGCGTCCGAGCGTCGGCACCCGGCGAAATGCCGGAATATCTGCGCGGTTCCGTCGGTTTCCGCGTCCGCGAGGGCAGTAGCAATACGATTTTGCGCGACTGCTATTCTGATACGGCAAGCATCGGCTATTTGGTGGAAGGTTGGGAGGTCCGTATTCTTGGATGCTGCTATTTTTACAACACGAATATGATCAAGCTGGTAAAGCCTGAAAATCTCGACAATTTTCTGGTATTCAGCCAGCCGAGTGGGTCGATGCTTGTTGCAGACGGCATGATTGTAAAAAACCGTAATATGAAAAGCCTGAAGGTCTATGAAGGCAAAGGGAGCGCCAGATTTCGTGACATGATTTACGGCGGAAAGGGGTTTGCGCCCGGCGATGCCCGTCCAGGGGCTTGCGAGTTTGTAAAAGAATCCGCACAAGATGTCAAACTGCTGGATTAGTGCGGCGGTGCCTGTTGAAGGCCTCGTGCTCGGGTGCGATTTCCGACTATTGACGAACTGCGCTTCGATTCGAACGGAACCCGTAACTTGATTCCGAGAATACCCTTTTATACAACGGACTTAAGACTTGCGTCAATGCCAGTTGCACTATTAAGTCTTTGACCGTGGGAATCCTCAACTGTCGCACCCCTCCGTCCGGCTTAGGGAGAAGATGGGCTACGCAAATTAAAAAACCATCTTCTCCATGGGCAAGCACTTATCCAGCGAATGAATTTGATTGAAGACAGAATGGATAGACAGATTGCGAAGACAGAGGCGGATGTTGTTGAACTGAAAGATAAAGTTGATTTCTTTGTGCAAGTGCAGACACCGCCTTTGCAGAGAGTGTTCTATGAAGGGCAGGTGTGGGATGTGTGTTCGCTTGTTAAATGTTGCCGATGTGAAAGTGTTGCCAATAGCCAATTCCAGTTTTCAATCAGGACAGTAGCGTGATTGCGTTCGAGTTTTAAATGGAAATTGGTAACATTGGTACTGGCAACAATAGCACATTGGCAACATTAATCAAAGATCTCGACCGCAAATGTTTCGGGTTTACCGCACTCGACAGATCCAACATCCCCGACATTCTCGCCAAGATTAAGAGTCAGGAGTTAGGGGTTAGGAGTTAGGCGAGGTTGTGTCCCGTTCAGTTTCGGGTCTTTACTCTTTACCTTTTACTATTCTCACCTTTCAAAAATCAACCTGAATCCCACCGGAATTTTCACCTCCGCAAGGGTCCCCGCAGACTCCAAAACCGAAAACCTTATTTACAATGGAAGTTCTTCCACGAGTTCTTCGACAATCGAGCGTTTTTCGGCGGAGAAGGAGATGCCGATGAGCGTCACGCGCTTGCCTGAAAAAGCATACTTTCCGGCATAGTCTTTGCCCTTTATCTGATCCATCGCCTCAGCGGCCGGTCGGTCGAGCTTGAACTCGACGATATAGATGTCGTTGGGAAGATCGACAACCATGTCGATCCGGCCGTCGTGCGTCTTGACCTCGCCGTTGACATTAACGCCGATAGAGCGCA
>SUVZ01000134.1 GCA_015061765.1 Lentisphaerota bacterium | reverse complement strand
CTCATAAAGCACGGAAACGCACTTGTTGCGGATGATCTTACCTGCATCAGGAAGGACGTGGCAAACAATGTCCTCTACGCCTCTGCGTCGCCGGCCACTCGCAACTATATGGAGATCCGCGGAATCGGAATAATCCATGTGCCGAGCGTGTTCGGTGTGACTGCGGTGCGCGAGGAGAAGCGTTTGGATCTTGTCATAACGTTCAAGCATATGGAGGACGTAAATGGCGAGCTCGACCGGGCTGGGGAGGATCGACTTGTGTGCGACATTCTCGGAGTCAAGGTTGCGGAGGTCATGATTCCGGTCTCTGCGGGACGCGATCTTGTGAACCTGGTCGAGACGGCCGCGCAGCAGCACAAGCTGCGTGCCGCCGGCTGCGATGCAGCGAAGGAATTGGATGAACAGCTAAAAAGGAGGGCACTCGCATGAAGGAGACGCGAGAGTTCACGTTGATAAACAAGTATGGGTTGCACGTGCGTCCGGCGGGTCTTTTTGCGAAGATCGCATCCCGCTACGATGCCGATGTTCAGGTGGAGAAGGATGGAAATGTCGTTTCAGGCAAGTCCATCATGGCACTTATGACGCTAGAGGCCGTGAACGGCACGGTTCTCAAGGTGACGGCTGACGGACCTCAGTCAAAGGAAGTTCTTGACGACCTCGAAGGTCTCGTCGCGCGCAAGTTCGACATTCCAGACGAACAGTGAGAGCGGAGTCGGCAGAGAACAGCAGGATGGTCACCGTTTCAGGCACGGCGACGAGCCGGGGTTTCGTCTCCGGCACCGTGTTCCTGTATGCGGGCGACCGTGAAGTGGCTCTGCCAGAGTATTCGATCCCCGAATCCAAGACGGGGGCCGAACTGGCCCGCTACCGCGAGGCGCGCGCCGAAACCCGCCGTCAGCTTGAAGGTGTCGTAACGGATGTGTCGTCGCGCGTGGATGGCGCAGAGGCTGACATTTTCAAGAACCATCTCATAATTCTCGAAGACGAGGTTATCATCTCGTCTGTCGAGAAGATCATCCGCGAGGAGCGCTTGAACGCCGAGGCGGCGATACATCGTGTCTCCGATTCGTTCCGCAAGTCGTTCGAGCGGATGAACGATCCCTACCTGCGCGAACGTGCACGTGATCTTGACGATGTCGAGCGTCGCATAATGCGTACGCTCACCGGACGTTCCGAGACGGTTCTCTCCCAAATCGACAGTCCGGTGATCATCGTCGCCGACGATCTCACACCGTCTGAGACGGTTACTCTTCCACGCAAGTACATCCTTGGCTTCGCCACAAACCATGGCTCCGCCACAAGCCACGTCGCATTGCTGGCGAGGGCGATGGGCATACCTGCCGTTACGGGCCTGGGCGTCATCACATCCGTGGCCAAGGCCGGGGACAGGATACTTCTGGACGGCACGCACGGCGAAGTGACCGTCAATCCCGATCACGCCACGCGCGAGCAGTTCGCCAGGCTGATCTGGCGCGAACGCGAGCTGATGGCGATGCTTGAGGAGTCCCGCAGACAGCCGGACAGAGGCCTCAAGGTCAAGCTTATGGCCAATGTTCAGCCTGGTGTTCCGTTCGGTCCGCTTGCGTCGTTCGGCGCCGAAGGGATAGGGCTCTACCGTAGCGAATACCTGTGGCTGGGCGGTACCGACGAGCCTACAGAGAACGAACAGACCGCCGCGTACACAGAGGCCGTCAAGGCGGCCGCCGCGCTCGGCGACGGCGCACGCGTGGTGTTCCGCGTATTGGACATCGGCGGCGACAAGATGATGAAGGGGGCTGTCGCCCGCGAGGCCAATCCCTTTCTGGGGAACAGGTCGCTCCGTTTTCTCCTTTCGAGACGAGATGTGTTCCGCACCCAGTTGAGGGCGATTCTCAAGGCGAGCGCAAAAGGCAATGCCGCAATCATGTATCCGATGGTCGCCACAATCGAGGAGCTCAGGCAGGCAAATTCCGAGCTGCGCCTTGCAATGGAGCAGTTGCGCATGGCGGGCATTCCTTTTGACGAAAGAATTCCTGTCGGATGCATGGTGGAGATTCCGTCTGCTGCGCTCAATGCCGACCTCTTCGCCACGGAGGTTTCCTTCTTCTCCATAGGGACGAACGACCTTGTCCAGTATGTGATGGCGGCGGACCGCGGCAACGAACAGGTGTCGTACCTGTATCAGCCGACAAACCCTGCCGTCATCAGGCTCGTGGACATGACGGCACAGGCCGCCGCCAAGGCGGGGATACCCTGTTCTGTCTGTGGCGAGTCGGCTGGCGACCCTGTGCTCGGCTCGCTGTGGGCGGCGCTTGGGGTGACGGGGCTTTCGGTGAGCGCGGGATATCTGCCGGTCATACGGAAGGTGCTCCGCTCGATAGAGCCGTCAGACGCCGCGACTCTTGCGGTGGAGGTGCGCGAACTCTGCTCCACCGCAGGCGCGGAGGAGATATATGCGCATGTACGCGACTTCCTCGTGAAAAGGGTTCCGGACATAGAAGAGCTTCAGTCGTTTTTCGCCCCGTCAGGAGCGGAGAGGTAAATCAAGGAGGTGGCGTATGGCAACGCGGTCGGTGAAGAAGAGCAGTGCAAAAAGGCCCCGCATCCTGATAGTGACTCCGGAGATAACCTATCTCCCGGAGGGGATGGGAAATCTTGCCGGACAGATGAGCGCAAAGGCCGGCGGCATGGCGGACGTGTCGGCGTCGCTCGTGGCCGCGCTTTTCGATCTAGGCGCAGACGTCCATGTCGCGCTTCCCCACTATCGGCGCATGTTCCATGAGGAGACGGCCAAGCTTGTCGCGGAGGAACTCCGCGTGTACAAGAGCCGCATGCCGAACGAACGCATCCACCTTGCCGAGGACCGCTGCTTCTACTACCGAGACCATGTCTATTCGAAAGGCGACGGCAACGCCAAGCTTTCCCTTGCGTTTCAGCGCGAGGTGATAAACAACATAATGAACACGGTCCAGCCGGATCTGATCCACTGCAACGACTGGATGACAGGACTCATACCGGCAGCAGCCCGGCGCGAGGGGATTCCGTGCCTCTTCACGGTCCATAACATCCATACACACAAGATGACGCTGTCACAGGTCGAGGATGCCGGCATCGACGCGGCGGAGTTCTGGAGCAACCTGTACTTCTCCCGCCCTCCGTACAACTACGAGGAGTCTCGCGAGGGGAATCCCGTAGACCTTCAGGCATCAGGAATCTTCGCCGCGCACTACATAAACACGGTTTCGCCGACGTTCCTGCAGGAGGTCGTGAACGGTTGGCACGACTTCATTCCCGATTCCATACGCGGCGAGATACGCAACAAGTTCCATGCAGGCTGCGCCGCAGGAATCCTGAACTCGCCCGATCCGACCGACAATCCGGAGATTGACGACAAGATCCCCTTCAAGTACGGCCCAGAGGACCATGCCGAGGCGAAGCGCAAGAACAAGCTCGCCCTGCAGCATGCGCTTGGACTGGAGGAGAATCCCGATGTGCCCGTATTCTTCTGGCCGTCGCGTCTTGATCCTGTGCAGAAGGGGCCTCAGCTCCTTGCGGACATCGCATACCGTTTTCTCAGCAAGTACTGGAAAGAGGGCGCGCAGATCGCAATCATCGCAAACGGTGCGTTTCAGCAGCCGTTCTGGGATATCCGTTCCTTCCACGGCATTCAGGGGCGGCTGGGCGTCGCCAATTTCGACGGACGCCTTTCGCAGCTAGGTTTCGCAGGGTCCGACTTCATGGTCATGCCGTCTCTCTTCGAGCCGTGCGGACTGCCCCAGATGCAGGCGCCGATCTACGGTTCGCTCGCTGTTGCGCACAACACCGGCGGACTGCACGATACCGTCGAGATGCTCGACGTGGCAAACCGCCACGGCAACGGATTCATCTTCGACCACTATGACTCGGCAGGCCTGTTCTGGGCGATGGATCAGGCGATGGAGTTCTGGCGTCTTCCTCGCGACGTGCGTGAAGGTGAAGTCACACGCATCATGAAAGAGTCTCTCAAGCGTTTCAATCACGAGGCGTGCGCCCAGCGGTACATAGACCTTTACGAGAAGATGCTGAACCGTCCGCTCGTCAAGAGGTTTGCCTGATTTGATTGTGTGGAAGGACCTGCTGCAGATGTCATTGCTTGAAGTTGAGAATGTGTCAAAGGAATACCGGATACCCGGACAGTCCCCGATCAAGGTTCTTGATGGTGTGTCCTTCTCGGTTGATGTCGGTGAGCGCATCGCAATAACGGGCCGCAGCGGAGCGGGCAAGACGACGCTGCTGAACATTCTCGGTGGACTGGACCGGCCCACGTCGGGCAAGGTCCGCTGCACGAAAAACGTCGGATTCGTGTTCCAGAGCTTCCGCCTGATGCCGGAGCTTACCGTGCTTGAGAATGTGCTGCTTCCGTCGATGGCGGGAGTGGCGGAGTCTCGTGTCCCGCATGCTTCGGAGAGGGCGAAATCGCTTCTTGGGAAGGTCGGCCTTGCCGATCGCGTGGAGCATCTGCCGGCTGAACTCTCCGGCGGCGAACAGCAGCGCGTTGCGTTGGCGCGCGCTCTCATGTGCGAGCCGGAGATAATCTTCGCCGATGAACCTACCGGCAACCTTGATGCAATGACAGGTGCGGACATACTTGATCTCCTTATGGGCTTTGGAGGCAAGCCGTTTGCGCTTGTTATGGTCACCCATTCGGCGGAGGCCGCTGCTCGCTGCGACCGTACGCTTCACCTAGACGCCGGCAAAGTCGCTTGACGGACATCGATCTGTTTCATTGATGATGCGCAAAGTGAAAGAGGGGCGGTTTTGACATGGAAATAAAAATGGATACAATAGACGTACGGTTCTGCTTGAAGGAAACAAGAGCAAAGCCGTGGCAAGGAGAAAAACAGTTGCAGTTGATGGAAAGTCGCATATGCGGTGTGACAAAGGGAAAGCCGCGCAGTGTCATCGCAAACCATAATGCGGTGTCGATGATCGATAATTGCAGACTGCAGGAAGCGAGGGGGCTCTGATGACTGCGATAATACCGGCGGCGGGTAAGGGCACCCGTTTCCTTCCGTTGACGAGGGCCGTTCCGAAGGAGATGCTTCCCATCGGCGCTAAGCCCGCGATTCATTGCATTGTTGAAGAGGCTCTCGCCGCAGGGGCGGATGACATAGTGCTGATCATCTCCGAGGAGAAGGAGATCATCCGCCGTTATTTTGACGGAGATCCTGAGCTTTCCGCCAATATAAGGTACGTGTATCAGAGGGAACAGCGCGGACTCGGCCATGCCGTTCTCCAGGCGGCGGGCGAGGTTAAGGGGCCGGTGCTCATCCTTCTCGGCGACGCGCTCGTTTCGGGGCCCAATCCAAGCGTGGAGATGGTCGCCGTGTCGAAGGCGAACGGCGGGGCGAGCGTGATTGGCATGGAGCGGGTTCCGCAGGAGAAGGTCAGCCGCTACGGAATCGCCGCGGTGGAAGGGTCTGTCCCCACTGCTGGCCAGTCCGCCCGGATTGTGGATCTTGTCGAGAAGCCGTCTCCGGAAGAGGCTCCGAGCGATCTTGCCGTCGCGGGACGCTATTTCCTCGACGGTGCGATATTCGGGCTGCTCGAAACGCAGCAGCCCGGTCATGGCGGCGAAATCCAGCTTACTGACTCGATACGCCGTCTTATGGAAGAGAAGCCGGTGTTCGCATACGTCTATCCCGGCAAGCGTCAGGACATAGGGAATCCTGCGGGATATTTCACGGCATTGGAGGCGTTCAATGGAAATCGTTAAGGCCAAGAGTTTTGCGCGTGCGGGTCTGCTCGGAAATCCGAGCGACGGATATTTCGGCAAGACGCTGTCGTTCGCGTTCGCTAATTTCGGTGTGGACCTGAGTCTCACGGAGTCGTCGCGCATGAGGTTCGTCCCCGGAGAGGTGGACGATGCCATGTTCGACTCTCCGGAGCAGCTTGTCCATGACCTGCGCATATTCGGCTACTACGGCGGCATCCGCATGCTGAAGGCGGTTTCGAAACTCTTCTTCGAATACTGCATGGAGCATGGCATCGAGATCCCTCGCAGGAACTTCACGGCCGAGTACAAGATCAACGTTCCGCGTCTCGTGGGCCTTTCGGGGTCCAGCGCGATCTGCAGCGCGATGCTCAAGGCTCTCATGAAGTTCTACGGCGTGACGCTTCCGGAGAAGTACGCGCCGACGCTCTGCCTGGAAGCCGAACGCGATGAACTCGGTATAAACTGCGGATATCAGGACCGCGTGATCCAGATGTACAACGGTCTCGTGTTCATGGACTTCGACAGGGCGTATCTGGAGGAGCATGGGTACGGAAAGTACGAGCGCCTTTCGCCGGCCCTGCTTCCGAACATGTATGTCGCCTACGATCCGAACCGTGCGGAGGAGTCCGGCAAGGCCCACAAGAAGGTCAAGAAGCTTTTCGAGCAGAAGCGTCCGGACGTGGTTTCCGCGATGTCCGAATTTGCCGACATCGCGCAGAAGGGGCGCGACGCGCTCGTTGCGGGGCGCAAGGGGGATGTTGCGGCGCTCATCGACGCGAACTTCGACCTGCGCGACAGCATCTTCAACGTCTCCGAGGAGAACCGCCGGATGGTCAAGGTTGCCAGGGCCGCGGGCGCGAGCGCCAAGTTCGCAGGCTCCGGCGGCGCGATCGTCGGAACGTATGAGGACGATGCGCAGTTCGAGAGGCTGTCCGCCGCTCTATCCGAGATCGGCTGCCGTACGCTCAAGCCCGCGATCGTCGAGAACGACGAGGCCGTGTTGACAGGCGAAGGCGTCTGGCGCAATTCGTGATTTTGCATAGACCGGGATGCTCGATGAAAATCTGCGCATTAGCTTCACTCCTGGTGCTGGCTGCAGTTGTCTGTGCGCAGAATCGGTCGGTGGATGCCGCATCGGACGTGTTTGACGTTCGGTGCTGGACTGTATCCGACGGTCTTCCCGGGAATAGGGTTACGGCCCTTTCCAAGACGGAAGACGGATGCATTTTAATTGAAACGACTGAAGGGACGGTGTGCTTCGACGGTGTCAGGTTCTCGACTTGCAAAGGGGTGGAGAGCGCCGTTCGCTCCGTCCGCTCAGATGCTGTCGACCGGCGTTCCGTCGTTGACATGTCGCCCCTCTGCAGATTGTCGGAGTCAAACGGTGTGGAATGGATCGGAACGGACGGATTCGGATTGGTGAGAATGCGTCCGCGTCTCGTGATCCCTCCGGAGCCGCAAAGAGATCGGAATGGCAACGTCGTGTTTTGTGATTCATCAGGGCGGACATGGCGCTCTGTCGGTACAGACGGAGTGTCGGTGTCCATGCCGGACGGATCACGCAGGATGTTTGGGGCGCGCGAGGGGTTTGGAGCGCGTGACGTGACTTCTTTTTCCGAGACGCCAGGCGGCGACATTTGGGTGGGGACCAATGGCTCGGGGCTATGGAGGATAAAGGAATCGGAAGCCGTGAGGTTTCATTACGGCGATGAAACCGAATGCGAGAATGTACAGGCTCTGTTCTGTGACAGTGAAGGTACGCTCTGGGTCTGTGCGCAAGGTGACATAGTGTCTTGCATAAGGGCCGACAAATCGAGGACCGTGCGTCTGGGTAAGGCAAATGGCGCTGTGGCATTGTCGTTCCATGAGGAGCCTATGGGACGGATGTGGCTTGCAACCGGGGATGTGATTCTGTCGTTTTTGGCGTCCGATTTCAAGGATTCGTCAAAAGTCCCCGAAGACGGGCTGACTGTGGACGTGTTCAGGTCGTCCGTCGCTATCCATCCTCCGCGGGCAATGCTGGACGGGGACATTGGCGGACTGTCGTCATTTGACAGTTCCGAAGAGGTTTCTTTTTCATACATTTCGGATTCTCCGGGGCTGGCTGACATCGTGGTGTTTTCAACCCGTCTGACACCGGCAGAAAACGATTGGAGTGGGGAATCCGTGGATCTGAACAGGTCGTACGGCAAGCTTCGTCCGGGACGCTACAGATTCGAGGTGCGCGCACGTCTGCCATTTGGCGTATGGGGAGAGACGGCCGCATTCTCCTTCGTTGTGGCGCCGCCGTTCTACCAGACGGTTCCGTTCGTTGCCGTCCTGCTGTCATTGCTTTCCGCAACGATTCTTTTTGTGTCGAGAGCCATTTATCTTCGCCGGGTACGAATGCGACTGGCGGCATTCCGGCACCGAAACATGCTTGCGATGGAACGGGCTCGCATTTCCCGTGACATCCATGACGATGTCGGCGCGCGACTGACGCGAATCTCAATGCTTATATCCTTGATGGCGAAGAAAAACGGCGAAGCCGTGGAGATTGCCGATGAAGTGCGTGACGTTGTCCGCGCGTTGGACGAGGTCGTGTGGGCTGTCGAGCCCCGCAACGACACGCTTTCCGCGTTTGCGGACTACATATATCACTATGCGGAGATGTTTGCCGTTTCCGCCGGAATTGGGATAAGGGCCGGATTCCCCTCCGATGTGCCCGATGCCGTGGTTTCAAGCGTCGTCCGCCATGCTGTGTACATGTGCGTAAAGGAGGCTCTAAACAACGCTGTGAAGCATGCGGAGGCGACACTTTTGTTCGTTTCGATGACGATTGACGGACGCCGCGTAACGGTCCGGATAGGCGACAACGGCAACGGTTTTCGATTGCCGAGGAAGGGCGGCAATGGACTGTCGAACATGCGCACAAGGATGGAGGATATCGGCGGATCATTCCGTATCGGACCGAGGCCGGAAGGTGGATGCGAGGTCGTGTTGGAATTTGGTCTTGAGGGCAAAGGAGGAATGTCATGAAGACACGTGAGATAAGGGTTGTGTTGGTGGAGGACAACAGCGGGCTGCGCAATTCTCTCGAACGTCTTTTTTCAGCGGTCGACGGAATCGCTCTCGTCGGCATGTTCAATGACGGTGAATCGGCCGTGTCCGGACTCTCGGAGACATCTCCGGATGTGGTGATGGTGGACTTGAATCTTCCCGGCATTTCGGGGGTGGAGGTGATCCGGAAGTTGAAGGCTTCAATGCCAGATGTCCAGTTCATGGTGCTGACGGTCTAT
>SUVZ01000133.1 GCA_015061765.1 Lentisphaerota bacterium | reverse complement strand
CGGGGCGTCTTGAGATCAAGGGCAAGGGAACGGATCTTGAACCTGTCGGTTCGGTGACGATTCCCTATGAGTTCAAGAACTGCAAGGATGCGGCAAACATCTCGAAGTGGACACTTTCCATGGACGGAGAGGATGTAAAGGCCGATGAATTCCTGATTACGGTGGGTGCGTCCGGCATCGTGGCAAAATACCTTCCGCCCGGATTCCAGATCATAATTCGATAATCCAAGTCTTCACGTGTGGAATGAATAGCTTGCATCCTTTGATCGCATTCGGTCGGCGGACAGCGCTGTGCGTATCGGCGTCGGTTGCGCTGTCCGTATCTTCCGCGGCGTCGGCAGGAATCGAACTGCCGCCGTGCGGAATACTTGTCGGCAATGCCATCTACAACGCCGGATACGGTTTTCCCGTGTTCTCCGGCCCCGTCCTCACGCATTGGAAAAGCTATACGCAGTCGCCGCTTGAGCTTACCGAACGCACGGTGAAGGAGAATCAGGGGAACATCATACAGTATTGGTGGGCGGGAAGCTGGAACCGCTTCTACGATTATCCGCAGAGCCGTGCGCATTATCTGGCGCTGGAGGATCTTGGGGTGGAGATTCCGCCGCCGGACTGGGAGAACCTAAAGAACATAAGCCTTGACGAGTTCCCTGAGTTTGAAAAGCACAAGGACCGCGCAGGCCTCGGAATGTACAAGTGCTTCAAGCGGTGCGAAGAGCTGGGGCTCTACTCGATGATGATCTATCTCCCCTCCGATGCGAATGCGCGGTACACAAAACGCTTTAAGGAGTTTCCGCATTATCTCGGATATGATTTCGGCGAGCGTTTTGGCTTCGGACATTGTCTGAAGGATTTGAAGGGCGATATCAGACTTGATCGTATTGCCGGTATGTTCAGGGACAAGGTGGCGGAACACATCCGCGAGAACCGCGAAAAGGGCTACGGACTCATCAGCGCCACAAGCAGCAATTTCCATATGGACTACGAGGTGGCGGCTGGTCTGGACTTCACGTTCTTCGAGGATTGCACTGCGGAACTTAATTTCATCAGCTCCTTCTCCCGCGGTCTCATGCGCCAGTATGGTCTGGAACTGTGGGGCTCTCACATTGCAGATGAACACTATCAGTGGCTGCCGTGGTCGAATCCGCATCGTAAGGAAACTTGCCGTGCTTCAATGCTGATGAAGTACATGGCTGGAGCCAAGGTCATAATAAACGAATCAGGCGCATGGGACAACCAGACCACCATGTCTGGTGCGCCCATGAAGCACACTCCTCGCATCCCGTATCCGCTCGGCACGAAGCTTACGCCGGAGATGATAAGGCCTTACGGTCGCGAACTGCACAAGACGGCGCACCTCATTGACGACACAAGCGAGTTCTGCCGCCACTACCGCAAGGTTATGAGCGAGTTCTACGATTTCGTGAAGGCCAACCCCGCACCGTCCGGCCAGCCCGAGGCGCCGATAGCCGTCGTGAAGGGGAACTACGACCTGAGCTGGTTCGGTGACGGGTTCTGGAATCCCAATACGGCAATAGCGGGGCTTTACGGTTATGCCGAAAAGAACCCCAACTGGTTCAGCGGAGCTCCGGAGCGCGGCTGGCAGGCGGCGACAGACGTCTTCTGGCCTACACCCCAGGGGATATTCGGCACCGATGACCTCAACCACACGTTTTCCGCAACGCCTTGGGGACAGGTGGACATCGTCTCATTCGCATTCGATCAGCCGTCCGCGGATTTTCTGCTGAAGAACTACAGGCTTTTGATTTTTTCCGGATGGAACACATGCAGCGAGAAACAGTACCGGACGCTTTGCGAGTATGTCCGCAAGGGCGGCAAGCTCTTCATCTCTATACCGCATCTCTCAATGGATGTAAAGCGGAACTACATGACGTATGGCGTTCAGGATCTCGTGAAAGGTGGGGATTTTTCGGAACTTTGTGGAGTGAAGGTGAAAGGTAGAGGTCCCGAGTTCTACTGGGCGACCGGCACGGCATGGGAACCGAACGAATGGGGGCTGGACTACAACCGGCGATTCGGCATATTCTTTTCTCCGCTTGGTGATATAGAGTTCGATCCTTCCGCCAAAACGCTGGTTCAGGACCATGAATCGCAAAAGCCCATTCTGCTGAAGATCCGCAAAGGTGAAGGGACTGTCTATTTCTTCAATTCGTGGTATTATCCAGGATATTTCACTTCGGACCGCGGAACTGGCGCAAAGGTCGGTGAGAATCTGATCTCTTTCATTTGGCGCAGGCTTGCGCAGGAAAATCGCGGACGCTGCTATATAACCGAGTGCGGTTCGGAACTGCCCGGGAAGGAATGCGGTTTCATAAATGTGTCGCATTTCCCTTCAACGGGCGAAACCATGCTGTTCAACGTTGACTTCTCCCGGTCGCATGCTTTTGATCTGCACTTCAATGGAACGGTGCGGCGTATTGGGCTCGGGCCTTCCGAATTCAGAATTGTGAAATAAAGGATTAAACAGATGACTGAAACATATTCAATCTGCAGCATATCTGCGCGTTCACGGTTCGGTATCCGTGAAGGGGTGATGTCGTTGGCGGTTTTCGCGGTTTCCGCCGTCTGCGCGGGCGATGCCGTGTATGACGCATTGGCATCCCGGCAGACGGTCGCAGTGCTGGTAAAGGAGATGGCGAAACGCACAGTAGGGGCGAACAACAAAGTGCTTCTCGACATGCCGTATTATCCAGAAGGAACGCGCATGGACGCTGCCGGACTCGCGAAATGCCGCATGGATTTCCGCTATCCGGCAGATGTCAAAGGATTCCGTACGCTCGTGTGGCTGCATTCGGGCGGACTGACCCATGGTGCGCGGCACTGGGTTGCGCTTGCGGATACCAATATCGCCCAAGTCGCGGTTTCATACCGGCTTCTGGGGAAAGAGGCGAAGCGCGGCGAAGACTGCATAGAAGACGCGGCGGCGGCCGTCGCATGGGCGCTCAGGAACGTAGCCTCCTACGGGGGCGATCCGAAACGGGTGTATGTGGCCGGACACAGCGCAGGCGCATACCTTTCCATGATGGTCGGCATGGATCCTCGCTGGCTCGCCAAGTGGGGCTTCAAGCCCACCGATCTCGCCGGCATAGTTCCGATCTCCGGGCAGACAACGGCGCATTTCAATGTGCGAAAATTCGCGGGAGACGCCGATCCTCAATATCAACCGAAGATAGACGCTCTTTCCGCTCTGCGTTACGCGGGGAAGGATCTTCCGCCCATCCTTTCCATCTGCGGACAGCCACCGTGGGAATGGAAGGCGAGGGCGGAGGAAAACCGATTCCTGATCGCGTCCTGCAAGGCGTTCGGGCACAAGAACGCCCGTTATGTGGAACTGCCGTACGCCAACCATCACCGGGCCTGCTCGTGCGGACTGCCGTATCTTGAACTGTTCATCCGTGACGCCTTGCCGCAGGATCCGGAGGCAAAATAGAAGATCTAATACAGGTGTAATGCGATGAAGAATATTGAGCCGAAAAGCCATGTTTTGTCGGTGTCCAGCGGACGCCTTGTGTCGCTTGACGCGTTTCGCGGATTTGACATGATGATCATAATCGGGTTTGACAGGGTGTTCAGCGCCTTGGGCAGGTGCATCTATGGAGGAGACGGCGGTTGGATGGCTGAACAGATGTCGCATCCGTACTGGTTCGGTCTGTCTTTCTATGACACCGTGTTTCCGACTTTCCTTTTCATTGCAGGCATCTCATTTCCGTTTTCATATGCGAGACAGAGGGAGAAGGGCGTATCCTCGCTGCGGATACATCTTTCCATACTGAAAAGGGCGGCGATTCTCGTCATGCTCGGTTGGGTGTACAACCGTTTGTTCACCGTCGGCTTTGCCGATCTGCGTTACGGAAGTGTGCTTGGCAAGATCGGCATCGGATGGATGATCGCCGCCATGTGCTATGTCCATTTCCGTCTGTTAGGCCGCATTTTGATCTGCACATCGCTTGTCGTTGTCTATGCCGTGCTTCTCAATATCCTGAGTGCGCCTGATTTTCCCGGAGCGTCACCGTTTTCCATCGAAGGCAATTTTATAGGATGGCTGGATCGCATGATAATGCCCGGAAAACTTTACCAGAGCGCATTCATCGGAGGCGAAAAGGTGGCGAATCTCTGCGAGCCGAGCGGGATTTTCGGCAGCTTCTTCTCGTCTGCTACGGCGATGCTGGGCGTGTTCGCCGGGGAGATCGTCCGGTCGGAACGTTTTTCCGGAGGACGCAAGACCATTCATCTGCTGTCGTTTGCTGCGGGGTTGATTGTCGCGGGACTCTTCGCGTGCTTCTTCGTTCCAGTCAGCAAAAAACTTTGGACACCGAGCTTCCTTTTGTGCGTCGGAGGGTATTCTGCTGCGGCGTTTGCGGTGTTCTATTGGCTCGCCGACGTGAAGGGGTGGAGGAAGTGGACATTCTTTTTTGTGGTGATTGGCGTGAATTCGATAACGATATACCTTCTTCAGAGGTTTGTGGATTTCATGGGGGTCGTAAAATTCTTTCTTGGAGGTGTGGCATCCCGCCTTCCTCCCGCTGAAGCGTCGCTTCTTCTCGCATGTGGCTATCTTGCTCTGAGCTGGCTGCTGCTGCTGTTTCTCTATAGGAAGAAGGTCTTTCTCAAAGTGTGACATGACTGTGCCGCTCTGCAGTGGCGAATGTCGGCTGTCGCCACTGTCTATGTTTTGCCTGAAGTCCCAGAGCGCAGGAAGCGCCTCGAGTTCGTGGGGAGAAACGCAACTGTTATGGTTGGTGCTTATAATTATCAAAATACCTTGACAAAAAAAAAAGGTGTATGATATATTCCACACGATGTTTTTCATAAAGAGGAAAGGATAATGTCGTGGCAATGAAAGAATCAATTGGCAGGCGACTAATTGTGGCGGGTATGTCGTTTATCGTCTCGGCTTATGCATTTGGTGCATATGTTACGGACGGTCTTGTATTGCATTATGACGCCATAGACAATGCTGGTGTTGGGGTGCATTCCGATTCGCCAACGGTGTGGAAGGATCTTTCAGGCAATGGGCATGATTTGACGTTGCCGACGTCGGGTTTGACGGTCGGCGCAGATGAGATGACGTTCGATCATGCCATCGGAGAAGTCTCGAACGTAGAATGCCTTGCGGATGAGGCCGGCACGACGAATCTTACTCTTGAGGTGGTTTTCGCGGCAAGCGAGGATTTTGACGGCGCCGACAACTCGGCCAGATCGGTCGCCGCAAATCCGCGCATAAGTCTGTATCTGCGAGCGGTCGGCTCGTCTGGGCTTGTCGGCGGCATCTACGGCAACGGCGGCAATCGTTATTTTGCGGGCGCTCCGACAAGGTGCTGCGAATGGAACAACACTCAGTTCATCCGCCGCTTCCACACGTATTCGCTGAGAACGAAAGCGTCGGGCGGGAGCGTTGCGGTTGACGGGTCTGATTATGCGACGCTTCAGAGTTCGTTCTACAGCGATGCCGCGAGTTCAACCGGCAGCTTCACGGTGGGATGCGGCACCGAATTCTACAGGATAAAGTCGGTGCGTCTCTACAACCGCCATCTGACGGCGGCGGAGGCGGCGAGGAATGCGGCGGTTGACGAGGCGAGATTCGCCCTTAAGCCGCCGGCCGACGCAAACGGCAATGCCAACGCCTTCGACGATGCGGCTTTCTATTTCCGCGGTGCGCGGCAGGCGTTGAATACGTATCTCGACGATTATGAATTTTCAAATGCGCTTTATTTGGGGGCTGCCTATAATCCGGCAGGCGATACTTTCACGGTTGGAGGCGCGCGCAGTAACATCGCTGTCGAGACAATGGATGTGCCTGCTCCTTATTCGGATAGAATCCTGAAAAACCGCTCGGTCGTTCACTTCATACAGCCGTATATAACGGAGGATAAATCAAAAGCGAGCACGTCTTCCATTACGCTCACGCAGCCTGTGGCCGCAACCAACAAGGCGTCCTATACGGTAATGCTCCGCTTCAAGCTTGAGTCGCGCATCGACCCGGCGGAAAATGCGACCGGCAAGATACAGCTGCTCCAGTTAGGATATGGATATAGTGCAGAGTCGGGATTGGCTCTGCAGCTGCTGGGACCATCCGATAATTTGTATGTAAAGGCCGTTCATGGCACTGGGGTAGATGAGTTCACAGCCATGCAGACCGATTCGTCTGCCACGCTCAAGGCCGGCGAATGGGTAGATATGGCGCTTACGGTGAACGGTCGCGAAAACAGGCTTTACTACAAGACCGAAAGCGGAGCCTGGTACGAAGGCGTGAAGAATACCGATGTGGCGCTCACAAAGGCGACATGGGGTCTTTACAAACTTGCTCTTGGCGGTCCGGCGGACGGAACCGGTGTCGGAACGACTAAGAATTCATTGAACAACGAATGTTTTCGCGGCTGGTATCAGCAGGTGGCGATTTGGGATCGCGCACTTTCCCGCGAAGAGGTGCTCAATGCGTTCTGCGACAGCTGCGCCGACGGCGATGAATGGCGGCTTGGCGTCGCCAATAATATGTCGCTTGAGTTTGCCGGCAGCGGCTCGGCGAATTTGACGGACATAAACGACTGGAAGAATATGAAGGGCTCTCTTGCGTCCGCCGACGATACCGTGAGCGTGAATTTTGAGCTTGCATCCGCTTTGGTTGCGAAAGCCCGCACGTTCAAGTTCAAGACGACTTCATTTTCCGCAGGGGGGACGTTTGATCTTCTGGTGAATGGACGTACGGTCGCAGCGGATGTCGAGGTTGTCGCCGGGCAGAGCGCGGGGGTGACGGTCCCCGGTTCGGCTTTTGTGTCCGGAGCGAATACGCTTAGCGTGAAAAGGACGGATTCGAATGCCGGAAAGATGGAGATCGACTGCCTCTCGCTTCTTGTAGCGGAAGGCGACGTGCCGCCTGCCGCGCAGATTCCCGGCGATCCTTTCTCCGGGGCGTACCGTTGGTATCGCCATGACGGGAAGGCGTTCCGGGATGTAATGCGTACGATGTATTCCAACGCATCCGCCCACAAATGGACCGTGCGCGGATCTGCGGACAATTTCACGGTTTCGGAAGTTCCGGTTGCATGTCCGCATCGCGGTGTTGATTTAGATGAGGAGAAGTGCATTTATTTCGCCCAGCCTTCCTATACGAACCAAAACGGCGTAATCTACGGCAAGGGCGGATGTATGTATACATCGGTGTTCCCCGTCAGCAATACGGTCGGGTATGCGGTATTCACGCGCTTTAAGATTGATTCGTTCCAGAACCCGACAAATTGCGCCGCAACGGTGCTCGGCTTGGGATATGACTGGACCAACTCTCGCGGCATGGGACTCACGCTCTTGGGTACCGATCCCGACAATCTGGCTTTGCGCGTTTCCGGTGGTCGGACGAATGTTTCGATTACGGATACGCGCAACGGCGAACCGGAAAACAGGCTTGCTCAAGGCAAGTGGATTGATCTGGCGGCGGTTGTCAGCAACAACTACTGTTATGTGTATGTGCATGTCGAGGGTGGAGATTTCCAGAATCTCGGCCGCCATTATTTCGGTTCGGGCGGAGCAGGAGCTCCGGGAACGTGGAGTGGGTTGTATCTCGGGCACAGCAGCGGAAGAAGCGCAACTACGTGGTCGAGAGAAGATAGCGACAAGTCGTATTTCCGCGGGTGGATACACGAGGCGGCGGTCTGGCCGCATCCGCTGTCGGAAAAGGATGTAAAGGCGGTGTTCGGTTTCCCCAAGCCCGATGTCTTTCACATCGGAGTTGAAAACGGCAGCTCTGCCGAATTCGCAGGGTATGCCGGAGGGGTCTATGCGTATCCGCAGAATGCCGACTTCAGAACTGCGCCTTGTGTTGTCGGTGAGGAAGGCGAGTTGACGATTGAGTTTGATCTTGAGCCGGAAGATGTTCGCAACCAGATTCTTAGGATTGCAGCCACTCCGCTATCTGATGACGCAGTGTTTGTCGTCAGTGTCAATGGAGTTCAGATCGTCAACTACACAGAGTCCTATGTTCCGTTCCGTGAGTTCACCGTCCCTTCGGGCGGCTTTGCGGAGATAGGTGTGCTGTCGCGGTTCTTGCATGCGGGGCGTAATACTTTGACGGTTTCACGGGTTGATTCCGCAGACGCTGCTTTTGAGATTGATGCTATATCGTTCGGCAATCGTGGCGAACGTGTTTACGTGCGTCATTCCGGCTTTTCTATTGTCGTGAGGTAGGCTGTATGTCTAAAGAAATAAAAAATGCAATCAGGTCGGTTCTGCTTGTATCGCTTTTTGCGTTGCCCGTATGCTGTGCTGCGGATGACGTTCTGGTGCTTGACGTGAACGGATGTGCGCAGACCGGCCGCTTCCGCGTGCTGGATCATGAAGGGGATGCACTAGGCCTTATGGTCGCGGCTGACGACAAGTTCGTAGCCGCTGCATCGACCGCCAGGCTGCAGATGGAAGGGGACTTCATTTCCGCAGAGATAGACTGTCCGGTGCCGCCGGGAATGAAGGCTGCAAAGAGCAGGTCAAGTGTCTGGGCGGGAGATGGAGTGGAGTTCTTTGTGCGGCCATCGCTTTCGAGCACAGTGTATTACCAGTATTCAGCGAACGCCGCCGGGGTTTTTGCCGCCCGCAAAAACTCCGGCCCTGATGCGGCTGTTGACGGATGGCGCACTGGCGCTTCCGCATTCGTGACGGAGACCGATTCCGGATTCAAGGTCGTGTTCAAAGTGCCGTTTGCAGAGGTGTTCTCCAAGCCGCTTGCTGCAGGTGATGTGTTCGGCGTCAACTTTACCCGTGCAGGCAAGTCGTGCGGAGGCCTTTCGACCTGGGCCGCTGTCGGGATATCATTCAGCAACATAGAAGCGTTCGGACGGGTCGTATACGGCGGCGTCAAGGCATATTGTGACAGGAGGATATCAGGTATTCGCGCAAAGGCGTCGGCGACTGATCTCCCGGAGAAATTTCTTGCCGGTCTGAATGGGGCAGTCGACGCCGTATCGCAGAAAGCGGCGAAATCCGCCGGTACCGATGCCGATTTCGCCGTGGTCGAGAAAATGCTTTCGGACATTGACATGTCGATTGTA